>NZ_JBHTBZ010000047.1:0-7284 GCF_042665235.1 Hydrogenophaga defluvii
CAGGTGCCCACCCACTGCGCCAGGGTCGAGCGAGGGATGGCCAGGCCAGCGCGGCCGAAGATCGCCTCCTGCCGGTACAGCGTGAGCGTCCAGTCAGCCCATCTTGAAAGCCTGGGCTACCTGCGAGCGCAGTTTCTGCGGATCAAGGCGCGTCGAAGCGCCAAGAAGGCCATCCTCGCTGTGCCGACTTGATGCTCACCGCCGCATACCACATGCTTCGCGACGGAACTGAATACAACGACTTGGGCAGCGAATACCTCGACCTCAAGGTCAGTTCTCGGTAAGGGTCAGGTGGGATTGACTTGCTGGGGCTCAGGACTCAGCCCCCATTCGATGAGGGCAGACTCCCCGCCGGTGCCTCGCTCCACGGGAGGGGAACTGATGCGGGAAGGGGTGCGCGAAAAGCGCGGGGCCGGTGCTGGATGGACGGCACCGTCGATCTCCACGAAGCATGCGCGCTCGGCAAGGTGAGGTTGGGTGTGCAGTTCGGATAGGGACAGGACGGGCGACACGCAGGCCTCAGTTCCGTCGAAAACGGACAACCAGTGATCGCGCGGATGCCGTCGAAAGATGTTGGAAAAGCGCTCGCGCATTACAGGCCAGGCCTCTTTATCGTGTTGGCGGGGCAGTTTTTCGTTGCCGAGGCCGAGGCCATCTAGCAGAGCGGCATAAAAGCGCGGCTCGATCGCCCCGACGGCCAAGTGCAGTCCATCGGCGGTCGGGTAAGTGCCGTAGAAGGGTGCGCCGCCATCGAGCCAGTTCGCCTCGCGTTGGTCCGCCCACTCGCCGGCCTGCCACTGGCCCAAGATCGGTGCAAGCAAGGCAAGGCAGCCATCAACCATGGCCGCGTCGACCACCTGTCCCTTTCGGCTCGTCCGGGCTTCCAGAAGCGCCGCTAGTACGCCGACCACCACCAGCATGCCCCCGCCGCCAAAGTCACCGATGAGGTTGAGCGGCACAACAGGCGGACCATCGGCACGCCCAACCGCATGCAACGCGCCGGTTGTGGCGATGTAGTTGATGTCGTGACCAACGTCCTGCGCCATCGGCCCTGTCTGGCCCCATCCTGTCATGCGGCCGTACACCAGCGCCGGGTTCCTGGCGAGACACGGGTCCGGCCCCAGGCCCAGGCGCTCCATGACGCCAGGCCGCAGTCCCTCGAGCAGCACATCCGCCCGGCCGACCAGTTCCAGCACGAGGTCGCGGCCCCGCGGTGTCTTGACGTCCGTTACGATCGAACGCTTGCCACGCGCATTGAACTGGAAGCGTTCGTCGCGCCGTAGTCCCATGTGAGGCGCCTCGGGCCGGTCGATGCGGAGAACATCGGCGCCCATGTCGGCTAACATCATCCCGGCCCACGGCACTGGCCCAATTGCCTCCATCTCCAGCACGCGCACTCCGGTCAGCGGCCCGCTCATGAAGTCCCCCTGAAGTTGATCAGTGTGCGGGCGCTCATGGTGCCCTGCAACGGCAGTGCCAAATGTCCCATGACGTTCTCCAGCCGCAGGTGGCGCACGTGCGGCATCAAGTTTGTGAAGTCCGGCTGCGCTTGCCGGCAAGCTGGTCCCTCAAGCGCACGCGCTGCGCTGCGCGGTGGGGCATGGGCCATGATTCGAACACGTGGAAATACGGAACAATGAATGGGAGCACGTCGGGCTGGATCAAGCCCAGCATGAATGCGCTAGATCACGCCCTCAGCGCGCAAGGCCGAGAGTTCCGATGTGCCTAGGCCGAACTCTCCATACACCTCACTATTGTGCTCGCCAACGGCTGGTCCGCTGCGAGGTTTTGGCATCTCCCGGCCGGATACCCTTGGCACGATACAGGGCGCCGGCACACTGCCGAAGTCCGGATCAGGTAGACGGATGATGCTCTCACGAGCGATGAAGTGCGGGTCCGCCTTGATGTCCTCGATGGTGTAGACCTTGGTGAAGGGAATCTCGCATTCCACTAGTCGGGCTGAGATCTCATGGAACGGCCGTGCCTGGAACCAGCTGCTCAGCTCTGCGTCAAGCACGTCCATGTTCTTGACCCGCAACGGATTCGTCGCGAAACGCGGGTCTTTGGTCCACTGCGGTTTACCCACGGCCTCACACAGGCGTAGGTAGGTGCCCTCCGAGGATGCGACCAAGGAGAAGTAAAGGCCATCGGCACTGCGGTACATATTGGACGGCGCCGTGTAGCTGGTGCGGTTGCCGGTGCGCGGCCGGACTTGCCCCAGCTGTTCGTGCTCGACAGGCAGCGGATCTAGCACACGGAAAAGCGCCTCCGTGGCGGAGAGGTCCACCTCCGCGCCTTTTGCCTGCGGGTCGCCGCGCAGACGCGCAACCTCTGCGGCGATGGCGAAGGCGCAGAAAAGGCCGGCAACCGCATCACCGACCGGAAAGTTGCAGTGCAGGGGAGAACCGTCAGGCTCACCGGTCAGGCTCGTGAAACCGCTCATGGCCTCGAAAATACGAGCGAAGCCCGGACGCCCGCTGTAGGGGCCGCTCTGACCGAAGCCCGTCAGCCTGATCACCACCAACCGGGGATTGATGCGGTGCAAAGTGCCAATATCAAGACCCCATCGGTCCATCGTACCCGTGCGGAAGTTCTCCACCAAGACGTCAAAGCTCGGCAGCATGGAGAGCAGCAACTCGCGCCCTTTGGGCTTGCGCACGTCCAGAGTGATGCCGCGCTTGCCGCGATTGGCCACTTTCCACCATAGCGGTATGCCTTCCTTCACTGGCTGCATGTGACGCAGGGCATCGCTGCCATCCGGCAGCTCGAGCTTCACAACGTCGGCGCCATGGTCAGCACAGAGTGTGGCGCCGGCTGGACCGGCGAGTACTGTCGCCATGTCGAGAATGCGTACGCCGCTTAAGGCGCCGCGGGAGGTGGTGGGGGATGTCATGCGAGAAGCTCCTGCAGGTTTGCGTTACGTTTGTGCCAGCGATGGCATTGAGTAACAATGCCCCATTTCGCACAGCAAAACACTAGGCTCAAAAACTTGACCCTTTCTTCCACCACGCCAATCATGCCGACACGCAACCAAATACAACCGCGCCACGTGACCGCCATCACCCTTCCGGGCCTCGTAGACCCGCATGACCTATTAGCTGATCGCCAGTTCTCCATGAACCTCGCGCGTGGGATGGAAGTGCTGCGCGCGTTTACAGCCGCGACGCCAGTTCTGGGCAACCGTGAGATCTCCGACCGCACAGGGCTTCCCAAGCCGACGATCTCGCGGCTGACGTATACCCTTACGTTGCTTGGCTATCTGGCGCGCGATTCATCTCTGCAGAAATACCGCCTCGGCCCCGGCGTACTCTCGCTGAGCCAGCCCTTGCTGGCGAGCATGCACGTACGGCAACTCGCAAAGCCCATCATTGAAAAGCTGGCCCGGCACACCGGTTGCACGGTCAATGTGGGGATGCGCGACCGCGTCAATGTCGTCTACGTGGATTCGGTGCGCGCCGATGCCGCCAATCAGCACCTGCCCGACATCGGCAGTTCCCGACCGCTGCTGCCCAGCGCGATCGGGCGTGCACTCATCCTCGCCTGCCCACAGGCCGAACGCACTGCAATACTGAACTACATCAAGGTACAGGACCGCGTGCAGTTTGATGCCTGGCTCGCCATGTGGGAAACCGATGTAAAGCGTTTCTCTGCTGAAGGTTTCTGCCTTTCGCGTGGCGACTGGCAGAAGGACATCCATGCGGTGGCTGTGCCTATCCGACAGCCAGCGGGAGAGCCGCCGCTCGCCATCAACTGCACCATCGCCGCGTACCGAGCCACCAAAGACAAGCTGGTGCGTGAAGTTGTCCCGCTGCTGAAAGACGCCGCCCGGCAGCTTGAAACGGCCCAGGCGCTGCGCTGATCTCACCTCAATCTATCCCTATGATCAGAGACCCTGAAAAATTCAAAGCCCTGTTGACCGGAGTGCGTCAGTTCATGCGCACCGAGTGCCTGCCACTGGAAGAACAGGTCGACGTCAAAGACGTCATTCCCGAATCGATCGTGCAGCGCATGCGCGAAGTCGGCCTGTTTGGTCATAGCATTCCCGAGGAGTACGGTGGTGCCGGACTCACAAGTGAGGAGCTGTCGCTTGTCAACATTGAAGTTTCGCAGGTGGCGACCACCTTCCGTGCACGCTTTGGCGGCAATACCGGAATCGCATCCGAGTCGCTCGTGGTCGACGGTACGCCGGCGCAGAAGAACCAATACCTGCCGCAGCTGGCATCCGGGCGCATCACCGGCTGCTTCGCGCTCACGGAGCCTGAGGCTGGCTCCGACGCGACTGCGCAGCAGACGCCCGCGGCTCGCGACGGGGACCATTTCGTCCTCAATGGCCGCAAGTGCTTCATCACGAACGCGCCCATTGCCGACCTGTTCACCGTCTTCGCTCGTACCGACGGCAACGCGCGAGGTGCCAAAGGGATCACGGCCTTCCTGGTCGAGCGCGGCACCCCCGGGCTCACCACTCCACCCGCAGTGCGCAAGATGGGCCAGCACGGCTCGCCTGTCGGCGACGTGGTGCTACAGAACGTGCGCGTGCACGAGAGTGCCATTGTCGGCGGGTTGGAGGGGCAAGGCTTCCGCACTGCGATGCGAGCATTGAATAAGCAGCGCATCAACCTGGCTGGCCTGTGCATCGGGCCAGCCATTCGGCTGGTCGAGGAGATGGCAAACCGGGCCCTCGTGCGCCGGCAGTCAGGGCAGGCGATTGGCGAGTTCCAATTGGTTCAGCAACTAATTGCAGAGAGTAACACAGAAGTTCATGCTGCGCGGGCGCTGCTCCTTGAGACGGCGCGCAAGCGCGATGCAGGCGAGGATGTCACCACGGAAGCATCCATGAGCAAGCTCTTCGCCTCCGAAATGTGCGGCCGGGTCGCCGATCGGGCGGTGCAGGTGTTCGGCGGCAGCGGTTACATGGCCGGCAACGTGGCCGAGCGGTTCTTTCGTGACGTGCGCGTCTTTCGGATCTACGAAGGTACGAGCCAGATCCACATCACCAATATCGCCAAGCGCGTCCTCGCCCAAGCGGCGGAGCAACGCTGATTCCCTCACCCGACTTCGCCTGTCGCGTTAGCGGCGAACGGGCGGCCTGAAGGTTGTGTCGCGATAGCAGTGGACAGGCGTGTTGAGTTGGCTGATGACCTCAACTTCAAATAGCCAGGCTATAGAACTGCTGTGCCACTGGCCTGACTGGCCCTTTGGGGCAGCTCATCTGCCCCTTGCGAATCATGTGCATCGTCTCAACTCCGGCAAGTATCCGGCGGGCAGCCCAAAATGACTTGAACCCCATCATGGGCCTGACCCGTCGCTTGACGGCGCGGTGATCCTGCTCAACGATGCTGTTCAGGTACTTGGACTGGCGCAGTTCAATGGCCAGCCCACTGTCCTCCAGCAATCCCCTCACAGCCGCCGTGTTCGCTCCGCTCTTGTCGATGGTGATCTTCTCGGGGACATCGTGTAGGTTGATGGCTTGCTCGAAAAAACGCCGCGCCGCAGCCTCGTCACGGCGGGCCGTCAGCAGGAAATCCACCGTGTGGCCCATCCGGTCAACAGCGCGGTACAGACACTTCCATTGCCCACCCTCCAGGATGTAGGTCTCATCCATGCGCCAGGAGGCACCGACTGCGCGTTTTCGTCGGCGGAACACCCCGGCCAAGACGGGCAAGATCTTCAGGGCCCAGCGGTGAACAGTCGCATGGTCCACCGGCGACCGAGATCTGGGCAGCGCCACGGACTGCGGGTGTGAGTTCTACGCCACCGCCAGCAAAAAGAACGTAAGCGGACGGTCATCCCACCCTTGAGGGCATCGGCGTAAGCGGCAACGATGGTGTCCACCAAACCAGATAGGTGGACACCATGACCGAAGCCCAGAACAAGACCCGTCGGCGCCACAGCGCCGAGCTCAAGCAGCAGATCCTGGCCGAGTGCGCCCGGCCCGGTGCCTCGGTGGCCAGCGTGGCACTCGCGCACGGCATCAACGCCAACGTCGTGCACAAGTGGCGCCGCCTGGCTCATGCCCTGAGTTTGGATCTGCAAGTCCCCAACTTCGTGCCGGTGGCGCTGCCGGCGCCCAGCTGCGCGCCGGCGCCAGACATCCGCATTGAGTTGCGCCGTGGCGCCACCCGCGTGACGCTGACCTGGCCGGTCTCGGCGGCCGAGCACTGCGCGGCCTGGATGCGGGACCTGCTCAAGTGATCCGCATCGACGCCCTGTGGCTGTCCACCGAGCCGCTGGACATGCGCGCCGGCACAGACACCGCGCTGGCCCGTGTGGTGGCCGTCTTCGGTGCTGCGCGTCCGCATCACGCCTACCTGTTTGCCAACCGACGGGCCAACCGTATGAAGGTGCTGGTGCACGACGGCATCGGGGTGTGGCTGGCAGCACGGCGCCTGAACAGCGGCAAGTTCGTCTGGCCTCGTGAGGGTGCGTTGACCGCCACACTCAACCGCTCTCAGTTCGATGCGCTGGTGCTGGGCCTACCCTGGCAGCGCCTGGGCGATGGTGGCGTCATCACCGTGCTCTGAATCTGATCGCAGGCCTGCTGCCTGCCAATCGGTGCATATGCCAATGGCGCTGCTGCACTGGCGCTGGCACATTCATGCCCATGGTGGTGGAACCGCAATCGCTGGAGAGCTTGAGCGCCGAGCAACTGCGCTCGGCGCTGCTCTCCATGCTGCAGGCCGCTGCCGCCAAGGACCAGGAACTGGCCTTCAAGCAGACCCTCATCGACAAGCTCACCCAAGAGAACGCACTCCTGAAGCGCATGAAGTTCGCTGCCCAGTCCGAGCGCTTCAACCCCGAGCAGAAGAGCCTGCTCGAAGACGAGATCGAAGCGGACCTGGCGGCCGTGGCCAGCGAGATCGACGCGCTGGCGCAGACGCAAGCACCGGCCACCCCCGAGAAGAGACAGGCCAAGCGGATGCCCCTGCCGGCGCACCTGCCGCGCCGTGAGGTCCACCACGAACCTGCGTCCACCACATGCGCGTGTGGCTGCCAGATGAAACGCGTGGGCGAGGACGTGGCCGAGAAGCTGGACTATGTGCCCGGCGTGTTCAGCGTCGAGCGCCACATCCGCGGCAAGTGGGCCTGCGCCCGGTGCGAGACCATTCAACAAGCGCCGGTCGAGGCGCACGTCATCGACAAAGGCATCCCCACCACTGGCCTGCTGGCCCAGGTGCTGGTGGGCAAGTACGCCGATCACCTGCCGCTGTACCGGCAGGAGGCGATCTTCGGCCGCGCTGGCCTGGCCATCCCTCGCTCGACCCTGGCGCAGTGGGTGGGCACCTG
>NZ_JBHTBZ010000048.1:0-36431 GCF_042665235.1 Hydrogenophaga defluvii
AGGTTAGGGTTCTTACGTGGGTCAGATTTGGATGGAAATTACCCGTGAAGGTGGGTCAGTTCTGGATGGAAATCAACACTGAGGGTTCAGGACCTCGCCGCCCTGGAGGCGTTGCGTTCAATTTCCAGACGCCCTGTATCGGGGGCCAGCCGTCCTCATCACCGTGTCGCAGTGTCTGTTCATCGCGGTCGCCGCAACAACGCCGCAAGCGCCGTCTCGCAATAGCGCTGGCTGGTTTTCTTCCACGCGGCCCCTGCTTTCGGCCCTTACTGTCGTGTGGAGTACGCCCACCGGCGGCGGCCTGTGGGACGAACATCATCGACAGTCAGGTTGAAAACAGTCAAGACCGAATACCGAGCTCCGGCCGACACTTTGAAAACGCAGGTGTCACGCTCAAAAGCGCCCTTCTGGAGCACTCTGCGCGAGGCCGGCAGACTCCCCACGTAGCGGGGATGGCTTGCGACGGTGCCATGTTCCTCGCAATCAGCCAAGAAAAAGCCCGCTCGAGGCGGGCTTTCTGACACTTTTCGTTTTGGCTAGTAGGTTGGTGAGTAGTCTGTCAAAAGACCTCCAAACCCGCATAAAACCTAGATCCCTGGCGGAGAGGGCGGGATTCGAACCCGCGGTGGGGATTAGCCCACACACGCTTTCCAGGCGTGCGACTTAAACCGCTCATCCACCTCTCCGCGAAGCCTTGCATTATAGCAGCCTCGCAACGCCGAATTCCTCTATCAGGCGATGGAATCGGCTTCTTCGTCTTTGTCGAGGTCGAACACACGGTGCAAAGCGCGCACGGCGAGTTCCATGTACTTCTCGTCGAGCACAACCGAGGTCTTGATTTCGGAGGTGGAGATCATCTGGATGTTGATGCCCTCTTCCGCCAGGCAGCGGAACATCTTGCTGGCCACGCCGACGTGGCTGCGCATGCCGATGCCGACGATGCTGACTTTGCAAATGCGCGCATCACCCACCACGTCGGCCGCACCCAGCTTGGGCACCACCTGGCCTTTGAGCAGGTCGATGGTTTTGCTGTAGTCGTTGCGGTGCACGGTGAAGCTGAAGTCGGTCTTGCCGTCTTTGCTCAGGTTCTGGATGATCACATCGACTTCGATGTTGGCGTCTGCCACGGCGCCCAGAATTTGGGAAGCGATGCCCGGGGTGTCGGGCACGCCCAGGACGGAAATTTTGGCTTCGTCGCGGTTGAAGGCGATGCCAGACACAACGGCTTGTTCCATTTGCTCGTTTTCCTCAAAAGTGATCAGGGTGCCGGAGGAGGCTTCCTCGGCCAAATCAATGTCCCACGGGGTGAAACTGGACAGGACGCGCAGCGGCACCTTGTACTTGCCGGCAAATTCCACCGAACGGATCTGCAGCACCTTGGAGCCCATGCTGGCCATCTCCAGCATTTCCTCAAAGCTCACGCGATGCAGGCGACGCGCCTCGGGCACGACACGCGGGTCGGTGGTGTAGACGCCGTCCACGTCGGTGTAAATCAGGCACTCGTCGGCCTTGATGGCGGCGGCCACGGCCACGGCCGAGGTGTCGCTGCCGCCACGGCCCAGGGTGGTCACGTTGCCCGTGCCGTCAATGCCCTGGAAACCGGTGATGATGACGACCTTGCCAGCATCCAGGTCGGCTCGCACGCGCTGGTCTTCGATGGACTCGATGCGGGCCTTGGTGTAAGCGCTGTTGGTTTTGATGGGCACTTGCCAGCCGGCATAGCTCACGGCCTGCATGCCTTCGGCCTGCAACGCAATCGCCAGCAACGCGGACGAAGCCTGCTCGCCAGTGGCGGCCAGGGCATCGAGTTCGCGGCCGTAGGCAGCGTTTTGCTGGCTGGGGGCCAGTTCTTTGGCCAGGCCCAGCAGGCGGTTGGTCTCGCCGCTCATGGCGCTGGGCACCACCACCATCTGGTGGCCGGCGCGGTGCCATTTGGCGACGCGTTTGGCGACGTTGCGGATGCGCTCGGTGGAGCCCATGGAGGTGCCACCGTACTTGTGAACGATCAGTGCCATTGGGAGATGGAAGCGGTGATGGAGACGGGTTGTCTGGGGCGATGAGCCATGCACTGCGCAGGACCGCGCAAAACCTATCAATTATAGCCAGCGCGTCCGAGAAGACCCTCGGAACTGGCCCTCACGCGGCCTGACTTCAGGGTTCGAAGCGCAGCACCTGGCCATCGCGCAGCACATGCCCATTGGCCACCTTGAGGCGGATGTGATGACCCCGTGTGGTGCAGGCCGCAATTTGTCGCAGCAGCGCGGTCATCTGCGCCTCGCTGGGCGAGGCCTGCCAGCCCAAGCGCAGCCAATGGCGCAGCAGATTGGCCTGCCGCTCCACCGAGAGCAGACGCAAGCGTGCGATCTGCGGTGGCTGCCCCACGGCAAGCAGGTCTTGCGCGGCCACTTCGTCCAGCAGCCGCTGCGCCTGCGCGGCATGGCGGGCGCTGCGCGCCAGCGTCTGCTGGTAAGCCGGAAACTGCTCACGCCACGCTGGCAACAGGTGATGGCGGATGCGGTTGCGGGTAAAGCGGATGTCGGTGTTGGTTGGGTCGTCGATGAAGGGCTCGCCGATGTCGACCAGCCAAGCGCGGATCGCCGCGCCGTCCACCTCAAGCACCGGGCGGCCAAAAGCCATGCCATGGCGCTCAAAGCGAGCTGGCATCGATGCCAGGCCCGGCAGGCCGGCCCCTCGGCTCAAGGCCAACAGCAAGGTCTCCACCTGATCGTCGGCGTGCTGGGCCAGCCACACCTCGCCACAGCCCTGGGCGAGCGCCAGGTCCGAAAGGCATCGGTAGCGTGCCCGACGGGCCGCGTCCTCAGGGCTTTCGCCGGCGGCATGAGCCGCCCGCGCCCGCGCGCTGAAAAATGCCATACCGCGTGTTTCGCAGAAACGCCGCGCGTGTGACTCGAAATCATTGGCAGCCGCCTGCAGACCGTGGTTCACATGGAGCGCGACCACCTGACCCGGACAAGCCGCGTGGGCGGCCAGCAGCAGCGCGGTGGAATCGGCACCACCGCTGAATGCCACCGCGTGCCGACAACCGGCGGTCGCGGCAGCCAACCACGCAGCCACCGGGGCAGCACAGGGGTTGGCCGGCGCGGCGGTGTTCACCGCTTGCCGTCGGCCTTGCTGTCTGCCTTGGTGTCGGTGAAACGGCCGTAGCTGTTGAGGCGGTTGTGGCGGCGCTCGATGAGTTCCTTGACCTTGAGGTCGGCCACCTGCCGGTAGGCGTCGCCCAGGGCGCGCTTGAGGAAAGCCGCCATCTGTTTGGGGTCGCGGTGGGCACCGCCCACGGGCTCGTTCACGATCTTGTCGACCAGGCCCAGGGCCTTGAGGCGGTGGGCGGTGATGCCCAAGGCATCGGCCGCATCGGACGCGCGCTCGCTGGTCTTCCAGAGGATGGACGCGCAGCCCTCGGGGCTGATCACCGAGTAAACCGAGAACTGCAGCATCAGCACCTGATCGGCCACCGAAATGGCCAGCGCACCGCCCGAGCCACCCTCGCCGATGATGGTAGAGATGATAGGCACTTCGAGTTGCGCCATCTCGAAGATGTTGCGGCCGATGGCTTCGGACTGACCACGTTCCTCGGCGTCGATGCCGGGGTAGGCACCGGGTGTGTCCACAAAGGTGAACACAGGCAACTTGAACTTCTCGGCCAGTTTCATCAGACGCAAGGCCTTGCGGTAACCCTCGGGCTTGGTCATGCCGAAATTGCGCAGGCCACGCTCCTTGGTGTCGCGCCCTTTTTGCTGGCCCAGCACCATGCAGGGCTGGCCATTGAAGCGGGCCAAACCACCGACGATGCTCAGGTCGTCGGAGAAATGGCGGTCGCCGTGCAGTTCGACGAAGTGCGTGAAGATGTCGCGCACATAGTCCAGCGTGTAAGGCCGGTCGGGGTGGCGGGCGATCTTGGTGATCTGCCAAGGGGTCAGATCGCTATAGATATCTTTGGTGAGTTGCTGGCTCTTTTTGCTCAGCTGCTCGATTTCTTCAGAGATGTCGACCGCCGATTCGGTCTGGACGTAACGCAGTTCTTCGATCTTGGATTCGAGTTCGGCGATGGGCTGCTCGAAATCCAGAAAATTCTTTTTGGCCAAGGTTTCACTCCTTTGGGCGGTGTTCTTGCGGCTGGCGCGGCGTGGCTTAATACGCCACGGGCAGGGGGTCCAGCGAGCGCCAAATATACCAAGTGGCGACGCTGCAATACGGTGACCACGCGGCGGCCACCTCGCGCGCATCGCTGCGGCTCACGGGCTCGCCTGAGAAGTAGGCCTGGCTGATGCCATTGATCAGCCCGACGTCGTCCAGCGGCAGCACGTTGGGGCGCATGAGGTGGAAGATCAGGAACATCTCGGCCGTCCAGCGGCCAATGCCGCGGATGGCAATCAGCTCCGCGAT
Source organism: Hydrogenophaga defluvii (assembly GCF_042665235.1). Classification (NCBI taxonomy): domain Bacteria; kingdom Pseudomonadati; phylum Pseudomonadota; class Betaproteobacteria; order Burkholderiales; family Comamonadaceae; genus Hydrogenophaga; species Hydrogenophaga defluvii. The sequence goes on from NZ_JBHTBZ010000048.1 coordinate 4,405, forward strand.
GATGGCGTCGTCGTCCATGCCGGTCCACTGGTCGACGTGGACCGCGCCGTTGTCGAAGTGCAGCGCCAGGTCCACCAGGTACTCCACCTTGCGGGCGCTCAGGCCGGCGGCGCGCATATCGTCCACCTTGAGCTTGAGCACATTGGCGGGCACCATCTTGGCCGGCAGCTTCTCGAAACGCTCCCACACCGACTGCGCGGCCTTCACCGAAATCTGCTGGCCCACGATGCTGCGTGCCAGGGTGGTGAAGGCGTCACCGCGCGATTGCAGCGTGGCCCCCGGAAACTGCGGGATGAGTTTTTTCATCACGCGGTCGCGTTTCATGAGGTGCTTGCAGGCGTCGGCCCAGTAGCTCGGCGCGTTGGCGGGCATGGGCAAAACGGCGGTGACCATCAAGCACGCTCCCAGGTGGTGCCAGCGGCACTGTCCTTCAGCACGATGCCCTGCTCCAGCAACACCTTGCGGATGCGGTCGGCTTCGGCAAAGTTTTTGCTGGCTTTGGCGGCCGCACGCTCGCCAATCAGCCCCTGGATGGCGGCTTCGTCCAGCCCGGCACCCGCCTGCAAAAACGCCTTGGGGTCACCTTGCAACAGGCCCAACGTACCGCCCAATGCCTTGAGCAAACCAGACAGTTCGGGTGAGCGGGTTTTGTTCACGTCGCCAGCCAGCTCAAACAACACCGACACGGCTTCAGGCGTGCCGAAGTCCTCGTCCATCGCGGCCTGGAACCGCGCCGCCTGCGGCTGCGCCCAGTCGATGGTCACCGCCACCGGCGGCACCGCGTCCAGCGCGGTGTAGAGGCGCTTGAGACCACTGCGCGCGTCGTCCAGGTGCACATCGCTGTAGTTCAGCGGGCTGCGGTAGTGGGCGCGTGCGACGAAGAAGCGGATGGTTTCGGCATCGTACTTTTCCAGCACGTCGCGGATGGTGAAGAAGTTGCCCAGGCTCTTGGACATCTTCTCGTTGTCGATATTGATGAAGCCGTTGTGCATCCACACATTCACGAAGCGTTGGCCGGTGGCCCCTTCGCTCTGCGCGATTTCGGTTTCGTGGTGCGGGAACTGCAAGTCGGCACCGCCACCGTGGATGTCGAAGGTCTCGCCCAGCAGATCGCAGGCCATGGCCGAGCACTCGATGTGCCAGCCCGGGCGGCCGGGGCCAAATTCGCTGGCCCATTTGGCTTCTTCGGGCTCCTCGGGTTTGGCACTTTTCCAGAGCACGGGGTCCAGCGGATCGAGCTTGCCGTCGTCCACCGCCACGCGCTCACCGGCACGCAACTCATCGAGCGACTTGCCTGAAAGCTGACCGTAGGACGGGAACTTGCGCACCGCGTAGTTCACGTCACCGTTGGCGCTGCGGTAGGCCAGCCCCTTGTGCTCCAAGGTGGCAATCATCGAAAGCATCTGGGGCACGTAATCGGTGGCGCGCGGGTCGTGTGTGGGGCGCTCGATGCCCAGCGCATCGAAGTCGCGGTACATCTCCGCGATCATGCGGTCCGTCAGGCCGCGTATGGTCTCGCCGTTGGCCAGCGCGCGCTTGATGATCTTGTCATCAATGTCGGTGATGTTGCGCACAAACGTGACCCGCAGGCCACGGGCACGCAGCCAGCGCTGCACGATGTCAAAGGCCACGGCCGAGCGCGCATGGCCCACGTGGCACAGGTCGTACACAGTGATGCCACACACGTACATGCGCACGTGGCCGGCTTCGATGGGAGAAAAAGGCTCGACGCGGCGCGTGAGCGTGTTGTAGATACGCAAACTCATGAAACAGGCTTGGGGGCGGGAGGGCCGAGGGTCCGCGAACGGGGTGGACACAATGCGGACAGGTTGCCGCTGCGAAGGCGCCAGGAGGGCCACGTGGCGCATCGGTACAGGACAGGCCCTCAGATACAATCCCGCCAGTATATCGACCCGCCCGGCAGCCCTCCGCCGGCCCCGCGCGTCGCGCGGCACGATCCGCCACGGTTAACGCCAAGTCCACTGAGGCCTCCATGCTCCTGTCCGTGATTTCGAAACCCATATCCCCCCTCATGCGTGCACTCGCTGCGGTGCTGCTGGCCGGCTGCGCCACAGTGGTGGTGGCCCAGGCCCCCCAGAGCAACGAGTACGACAACGTGAGCCGCATGGTGCGTGCGGGCCAGTTGGACCAGGCGCAGGCCAAGGCCGAACAGTACCTTGTCGGCAACCCCAAAGACCCGCAAATGCGTTTCCTCAAGGGCGTGATCCAGCAGCAGCGCGGCCAGGCCGACGAAGCGCTGGCCACCTTCACCCAGCTGACGCAGGACTACCCCGAACTGCCCGAGCCCTACAACAACCTGGCCGTCATCCACGCCGCACAAAACCAGTACGACAAGGCGCGCATTGCGCTGGAAATGGCGGTGCGCACCAACCCCAACTACGCCACCGCCCACGAGAACCTGGGCGACGTGTATGCGCGACTGGCAGCCCAGTCGTACGGCAAGGCCCTGCAGCTTGACGGCGGCAACACGTCGGCGCCGGCCAAGCTCAAGGCGGTCAACGCCATGCTCACGCCGCCCGCCAAAAAAGTGGCCCGCTGAGCGGGCCTTGATCGGCCGAACACACGCTGCATCTGCGGCCTGTGTGGTTTTTCTTCTTTCCGACAGGACACCCTCATCATGTCATTTTTCTCCCTCCGCCGCCGCAGCCTGGCGTTGATTGGCGGCGCCGTGCTGGGCCTCACCCTCAACGTTGCCGCGCACGCCCAATCGGCGCTGCCCAAGGTGAAACTCAGCACCTCGCTGGGCGACATCGTTCTGGAACTCAATGCCGAGAAGGCGCCCAAGACGGTCGAGAACTTCCTGCAGTACGTCAAGGATGGCCACTACGACGGCCTGGTGTTCCACCGCGTCACCCCCGGTTTCATGATCCAGGGCGGCGGCTTCAGCGCCGACATGCAGCAAAAGGCCACGCGCGCACCCATCGTGCTGGAAGCCACCAATGGCCTCAAGAACGAACGCGGCACCATCGCCATGGCCCGCACCAACGTGCCGGACTCGGCCACCAGCCAGTTTTTCATCAACGTGGTGGACAACGCCATGCTCAACGCCACCGGCCCGGGCAACGGCTACGCCGTGTTCGGCAAGGTGACCGCTGGCATGGATGTGGTCGACAAGATCCGCGCCGTGCCCACCGGCAGCCGTGGCATGCACCGCGACGTGCCCACCACCCCCGTCACCATCCTCAAAGCCAGCCTGGAGAAATGAACATGGCCAACCCCCAAGTCGAACTGCACATCACCGGTCACGGTGTCATCACGCTGGAACTCGACGCTGAAAAAGCGCCCAAGTCCACCGCCAACTTCCTGGCCTACGTGGCCAGCGGCCACTACAACAACACCGTGTTCCACCGCGTGATCGACGGCTTCATGGTCCAGGGCGGCGGCTTCGAGCCGGGCATGAACCAAAAGCCCACGCAAGAAGCCATTGAGAACGAGGCCAACAACGGCCTGAAAAACAACAAGTACACCGTGGCCATGGCGCGCACCCAGGCGCCCCATTCCGCCACCGCGCAGTTCTTCATCAACGTGGCCGACAACGGCTTCCTCAACCACACCGCCCCCACCGCGCAAGGCTGGGGCTACGCTGTGTTCGGCAAAGTGGTGGTGGGCACCGAGGTGGTCGACGCGATCCGCGCCGTCAAGACCGGCCGCAAGGGCTTCCACGACGACGTGCCGCTGAACGATGTGGTGATCGAAAAGGCCGTGGCGCTCTGATCCCCGCCACGCCTCGCGCCATGCCTGCCGCTCACACCATTGTGTCGCCAGGCTGGCGCGCGGTGGACCTGATCTCCGACCTGCACCTGCATTCCGGCGACCAGGTCACCTTTGAATGTTGGCGCCGCTACCTGCTGGCGCCCCAGCCTGAAGCCGAAGCGGTCTTCATCCTCGGCGACTTGTTTGAAGTCTGGTGGGGCGACGACGTGCTGGACAGCACCGGTGCCGGCGAAGCCGCCTTTCTGCGCGAATGTGCTGCCGTGCTGCAAAAAGCCGCCGGGCAACGGCCGGTGCACTTCCTGCACGGCAACCGCGACTTCCTGGTGGGCGAGCGTTTTTTTGCACACACTGGAGTTCGGGCACTCACCGACCCCAGCACCCTGCAGATGGGCACACGCCGTTTCGTGCTGAGCCACGGTGACGCGTGGTGCCTGGATGACACCGACTACCAGCGTTTTCGAGCCGAGGTGCGCTCTGCCGCCTGGCAAACTCGCTTCCTGACACAACCCATCGCGCAGCGTGAAGCCACCGCCCTGGCTTTGCGCCAGCAAAGCGAGGCCCGCAAACACAGCGGCGCCACCTACGCAGATGTGGACGGCCCCGCTGCCATCGCGGCCCTGACTGAGCACCAGGCCACCGTGCTCGTGCATGGCCACACGCACCGTCCGGCCGACCAACAGCTAGCGCCCGGCCTGATGCGGCATGTGCTGAGCGATTGGGATGCGTTGGCATCGCCACCACGGGCCGAGGTCTTGCGCCTGCACCACGACGGCCGCGCAGAACGCCTGCCGCTGTTGCAATAAGCGCCCCAGCCCTCAGGTGTGAGGCCATGACTTTGAACCTCTCACGCCTGTGGCGGCGTGCCCGGCAGCAATTGCCCATGCTGCGCCGCCAGGCCGAAGCCATCCCCGACGGCCTGTGGCTGCTCACCCTGGTGCGCTACCCCTTCCTGGCCGCCCTGCCCTTGCCGGTGCAGCAACGCCTGCGCAGCCTCAGCGCACAGTTCCTGACCGACAAGGAATTTCACGGCGCCCACGGCCTTCACATCACCGACGAGATCGCGCTGGCCATTGCGGCGCAGGCCTGCCTGCCGTTGGTCTACCTGCCTGGCCAGGGCCGTTGGCGCGACGACGCGCTGGGCTGGTACGACGACTTCGTGACCATCGTGGTGCACCCCGCCGAAGCCGTGGCACAGCGCGAGGTGACCGATGGTGCGGGTGTGGTTCACCGCTACCAGGAAACTCTCCTGGGCGAAGCGATGGAGCGTGGCCCGGTGATGTTGAGCTGGCAGCATGTGGCCCAGGCCGGCGACACCACCGACCGTGGCCACAACCTGGTCATCCACGAATTTGCCCACAAGTTCGACATGCGCGGCAAAGCGCCTGGGCAAGGCGCCGATGGTTGCCCGGTATTGCCCAAGGGCTTTTTGGGCCTGCGCACCGCAGCCGAAGCCCGCCGCCACTGGCGCACGGTGCTTGGCCACGAATACGCGGCCTTCAAGGAGAAGGTCGTGATGGCGCAGCGCTTTGGCGAAGCGCCGCCCTGGCTGGACGCCTACGGTGCCCACTCGCCGGCCGAATTTTTTGCCGTGGCTTGCGAGGCCTACTGGGTCAGCCGCGAGCGTTTCGGGCAAGCGTTCCCTGAACTGCTGCGGCTGTTCGACGGCTTTTTCATGCCGTCATCCCCCATCAAGCCTTCTTGAGCAGCGCCTTCAGGGCATTTTGCAAGCGGCGCGCGGCGGTCGCGTCAAAGCCACTGGCCAGCACCTGGGCCGCATCCTGGCCCCAGGTCTGCGTGGGCGCGGCTTCGTTGCGCTTGGTCAGCAACTGCAACTGGTACATGCGGCGAGCGCTCAGCTGTTCGGCCGGCGTGGGCACATCGGCTGCGATCTCCAGACGCAACAGCGCGGTGGCGGCCTGGTCGCTCTGGCCGTTGCCAGCCTGCAGTGCCTGAACCCAGGCGCCACGCACCGGCGCAGCCACACGGCCACCCAGCTCCTGCACGCTGGGCAGGGCTTCGGCGTCGCGTTTTTCCCAGGCAGTCATCACACGCGACAGCACTTCGCCATGGGCTTGTGCGGCCAGCTTGCGCAGGGCCATGTCGGCACGCTCCAATGCCTCGCGCTGGGCTCGGAAGGCGGCATCGCCCAGTCGCGGGCCACGTTCTTCGCGCATGGGGCGTTCACCCATGCGGAAATCGCCACGGCCTTCGCCTCGGTTGTCACCACGCGGGCCACGGTCGCCACCAGGGCGGCCACCGTCACGGCCACCGGGCTTGCGGTCGCGGTCACCTGGGCGACCACGGTCGTTGCCTGCGGGCTCTGCCTTTTTCATGCCCGGGCGGTCATCGCCACGCACGGCCACGATCTTCTTGGGCGGCGCCACAGGCGCGGGCGCGGGAGTAGGCGCTTCTGCGCGCTCGTCCTGGGCATCCGCAGCAGCCTCTGCGGGCGCATCACCTTCGGCCGCTGCCGACACACCCGAATCCACTGCAGTGGACGCTGGCACGTCAGCAGATGCTGCAGCAGGTGCGGCAGCCTGAACCGCCTGAGCCTGACCACGCAAAGCGGCCTCCAGTGCGGCCACGGCGGCACGAATCTGCTGCGCGTCACCACTCTGGTTGGCCGCATCAACGGCCTTGGCAGCTTCCAGCACGCGGCGATCGTGTTCGCTCACAGCTTGGGCGGCCTTTTCACGGTCCGCGCCCTTGCGGTTGAACGCTTCGTCAATCGGCTGGCGGAAGGCTTCCCACAGTTTCTGTTCCTGTTTGCGGTCCAGCGGCACGGCCTGCGCTTCGGCCTGCCAGCGCTGCTGCAGCGCCTTCACGGCGTCGATGCGCAAACTGGGTGCAGCGCCCAGGGCCGCAGCCTCTTCGATCATCGCGCGGCGTCGTGCCAGGCTTTCGGCCTGCGCAGCCTCCAGGCGGGCGTGCGCCAGGTGCATGGCGTCTTTCCATTGCGGCTGCAGTTCGGCGAACTGCTTTTCGCTCAGGTGGCCGGCTTCGCGCCAACGCTCGGCCAGTTGGTGCAGTTCGCGGATCTGCTTTTTCCAGTCGGAGCTCTCGGCATGGGCCTCGGTCCAGGCGCGCACCTCGGCCAACAGCGCCAGGCGCTGCGCCTTGTGTTGTTCGGCCTGCTCGCGCACCTTGTCCAGCCAAGCCTCCACCAGCTTGTAGGCACGGGTGCAGGCTTCGTCGAATTTTTTCCACAAACCGTGGTTGGGCACACCACCCTGGTCGGTGGCCTTCCACTGCTCGCGCAGCTGGCGCAGGGTTTCCTGCATCTTGCGGCCACCCAGACGCTGGCCTTCGGGGGCGGCGGTCAGGGCTTCGGCCTTGGCCAGCAGCTCTTCACGCAGCTGGTCGGCACGCCAACGCTGCCAGCCTTCCAGTTCGCCGGCCTGGGTCAGCGCGGCGTGAACTTGGCCTTCCAACTCGGCACCGATGTGGCGGCCATGCTGCTTGAGCGCGGCGCGCACATCGGCCGCCGCCTTGGGCGTGGCCTTGCCATGGCCTTCGGCCAACTCTTTGACCAACACCTTGAGCGCGGCCCCCACAGCCTCTGCCGCTTCGGTGCGGCGGGCCTGGGCAGCGGCGTTGTCCACCGGTGCGGCGGCCGTGCGGGCTTCGGGCGCGGCTTCGCCCCGTGCGGTGCGCAATTCGTCGGCCCACACGGGCACGGCGGGCAGCGGCGCCTGGGCATCGGTCGATGCCACCACGGCCTGCGCCAGCGCGGCCTGGAAGGCCTCCCACACCAGCGTGAGCTGCTGCCGGGCGCTGTCGATCATGGGCGAGAACTTGGGATCCATGCTGGACCAGTGGGCGTCGGCGCTCAGGCTGGAGGCCTGGCCCTGCCAGTTGGTCACGTCGGCGCCCAGCACCTCTGCGGCGCCCTGGGCGTCGCGCCAGGATTTGGTGGAAAGCACCTCGATGCGCTGGGCCAGCAACACGGCGGCTTCGCGCTCGACCTGCACACGGTGTTGCAGATCTTCGATGGCTTTCACACGTTCGGCCAAGGCCTGCTTGAGGCCGGTCAGCGGCTCGCGTGACAAGGGCGCGCCGGCCTTGGCGGCATCGCGCTGCCAGGCCAGCGCGTCGGCCATGTTCAAGCGCGGCAGGGCGAGCAAGGCGTTGGCTTTCTCGGCCCACTCCACCGCCATGGTTTCCTGGGCCTTCGCGCGGCGCAACTCTTCGAGCTTTTCACGCAGCGGCTTGGCCGCGCCCTTGTCGCGGTGCGAGAGTTCCTTGAACACCTCGGCCATGCGTTCGGGCGAGGGATCGGTGGCCAGCCACTCACGCACCCGCGCGGCGCGGTCGCCGGAGGTGGCGGCCGAGAACACCCCGCCGGTCAGCGCATCCAGCGCTTGGGTGTCTGCAGTTTTGGCGGAAGAGGGGTTCATTTGAGCGGAGTTCACGGTCGCAATGGCCACAAGGCGTGTCTGGTTGGGCAAACGCGTATTGTCGCCTCAGTCGGTGCCGGTTTTCGCGACACCCTGTCTCAAGGCACGGAAAGCCGCAGATCAGCGTGTGACCCAGCGGCATCTGACCCGGCTTTGGCCACCTCGACAAACACCCGCGCGCCTGCCAGCCCCTGAGCGACCAGCCGCTCCTTCACGGCCACGGCACGTCGGGTGGCCAACGCCCGCAAGGCCTCATCAGAGGGTGGCGCATGGGCCAGCCACAAGGCCTCCATCTCAGCCACGCTCAGGTCCTTGAGCAGGCCGATGGCGTTGCGCGGCTTGGGAAAATCACCCCTGCGGTAGACCTCGCGCAGCAGCGCCGGGTAAGCCTCAGGCGACACCTCGGTGTCGGTCTCGGCGCCCTGCCCCGCGCGCATCGCCTGGCGGCGCTTTTCGGCCCGCACCGCTTCCTGAAGGCGCTCGCGCTGAAAGGCCGCGCGTTCGCCGGCGACGTCGCTGCGGCCCACCACCGTGACTTGCAACGCGGGCCGATCATTCAGCGCCTTGGCAATGGCCGCCAAGGCCGGGCTGGCGGTGTCAGCCAAACGGTCGGTGCCGGCCACAAAATCAATGCGCCCGGGCTGCGCGTCCGGCCCACCCAGCAGATTGCCCAGCAGCGCAAACGGTGCCGTCACCGCTTTGCCAATCAACCCCAGGATCAGGCGGCCAATGACGGGACCGAGGCGAAACTGGGGGTCGTTGAGCGAACCGCTGATGGGCAGGTTGATGTCGATGACGCCATTGCGATCGGCCAGCAAGGCCACCGCCAGCTTGACAGGCAGGTTGGGGGCATCGCTGTCCGCAGCGCGCTCGCCAAACACCAAGCGGTTCAAGGTGAGCTGGTTGCTGGCGTTGAGCTGCCCGTCCGCGCCCACCTGGTAGCGCACATCCACACTGAGCTGGCCGCGCTCGATGCCATGGCCGGTGTACTTCAATGCGTAGGTGGACAGCGGTGGCAGCTCCAGCTCGCGCACCTTGCCCACAACGTCCAGCACCGGCGGGGTGAGCAGCGGATTGAGCTGGCCCCCGATGTCCAGCGTGCCCGTGCCCTCGACCCGCCCACGCAGGCTGACTTGTGCGGGCGCCGAGCCAGCGCCGCTCTGGTTGCTGAACGCGCCCAATCCCCCGCTGACTTCGCTCAGCCGCGCGCTGTAGTTGGGCTTCACGAAGCGGTCGGAAAAAGCGATGTTGCCGTTGACGAGCGCGATGGGTCCGAAACTCAGCTGCGCGGGCGGCTGCGCCGTTGCCCCGGCTGCTGAAGTGGCCGCAGGGTCCGGTGCAGAGCTGCCCTTGGGAGGTGAACGCACCACGTCTTGCAGGTTGACGCGCCCGGTGGGGTCGATGTCGATGCGGGCGAAGTAGTCGCTGAGCGCGGTTTCGGCCACACTGAGCTTGAACGCTTGGCCCGGTGCCAACGCCAGTTGCAGGCCACGCAGGTGCAGGGACTTCCAGTCCAGCAACGGTGAGCCGTCGTTGGCATCCAAGGCCTTGAGATCATCGACCGTGAAATCACCCTTGGCCACCACCGCCAGGCCGCTGGCGTTGTGGCTGAGTTCGAGGTCGCCGCTCCAGCTGGTGTCGGCCTGTCTCAGCACGAGGTTGAGGCGGTCTGCCATGTAAGGCGTAAGCGCGTGGGCAGGCACGCGCTGGAGTTTGAGTTGGGCGCTCAGTTTGCCGCCCATGGCCGCCGATGCGGTCGCAGGGGTCAGCCCCAGTCGTCCGTCCAGAGCCAGCGTACCGGGGTTGGTGGTCTGGCCGTCCGCGGCCAGCCGCATCGCCACCGACACAGGCGCATCCACGACCACGTCGCTGCGCCAGGCGCCCAAACGCAACTGGAGGGCGCTCCAGCGCAAGCCCACTGGGGTGGGCGTGGCGGCATCGTCCAGCCGCCCGCTGCCGTCGGTCAAACGCAAGCCCTGCCAGCCCAAGCGCCAGGGCGTGGCCACGGTGCTGGCCTGCACGGCGTCACTGGACTGGTCGCCTTCTGAGCGAAGCCAATCTTCCCACAGCCAGCGGCCAGTGGCATCGCGCGCCACGTGCACCACGGGTCGGGACAGGCTGATCTGCCCCAGATCGGCGCTGCGTGCGTTCAAGTCGATGCTGCCGTTCTGCAGCCGCAGCTCGCGCAGGGTCTGCAGGGGCCGGGCGGTCGGGCCCAATGCCACGTCTTGCAGCAACAGATCGCGCAGCTGAAGCTGCAACGCTGGAGCAGCGCCCGACGACTGGGCGGACGCTGGAACGGCGGCCCGCCACCGCAACCCCAGATCGGCGGCGCTGCGCCCGGCCAGGGCGGGTTTGAGCACCTGGCCGACATAAGGTGCCAGGCCCTGCAAAGGCAGGTCGCGCCAGTTCAGGCTCAGGTTGGCCGCCACCGGACTGATGTCGCCTTCTGCCGTCAACGAGGCGTCGAGCCAGCGGCCACTGAGCACCAGCGGTGTGGGCGCGTGGTTGGGCCAGACCAACGGGCCACCCGACAGCGTGAGGGCATCCACCGTGGTTTCCCAGGCCGGCGACACGGCAGCGTCGCGCCAGTGCAAAGCGCCATCGCTGAGCTCGAAGCCATCGAGCTTGACGTCCCACGGTGGCGCCGGAGCCGGATCGGCCTCATTGGCACCGGCCGCGGGCAAAAGATCCGATAGGTTGAGGCGGCCATTTGCCGCGCGTGCCAGGTGCAGCTGAGGCGCATGGAGCGACAGCTTCTCGACATGCACGCGGCGCGCGAGCGGTTCGCTCGTGCCCAACACCAACGACAACGCCTCCCACGACAGCAGTGGATCGCCAGCGCTGCCTTTGGTGGTCCGCGCGATCTTCAGGTTGTGCAGCGCCACCCGCCCCGACAACTGGACCACGGGGCGTTGCTGCAACTGCTCGAACGCCACACTCAGATCGGCTTGCACCCGGGCCTGCAAAGGCCGCCAGGGCATGCTTTGAGGCCAATAAGGTAAATACGGGGACAGGTCCAGGTCAGGCAGGTGTAGCTGCGCGCGCGTGGCCCGCGTCTCGGCAAATGGCAGGGTGGACAACTGCGTGTCGAAGCGGCTGCCGTTGAGCTCGAATGCGATACGCGGCTCGGTGTGCACGTCGCGCTGGGTTGGCAAGTTGCTGAGAAACGGCACCGCGATCGAAAGTCCGCGCAGGCGATGTTCACTGCCGGTCGATGTGTCATCCAGGGCCAGTTCGCCGTCGGTGAGCGCCAGGTTGAACAAGCCAAAACTGACGCTGCCTTCGCTTTTGGGGCGTTCGGCCCAGCGGGTCAACAGGTCATCGATGTCGTAGCGCCCGTCACCCAGATGCCGCAGCCGCAGCACAGGCCGCTCCACCACGAGGGCATCCACCACCGGGGCCAAGCGAAACAGGGACTGCGCCTCGGCGTCAACGTACAGCCGCGCGACGTCCAACAAGGCAGGCTCGTCGGGCGTGGCCCCAGCCACTTGCAAGCCCTGGATCTCCAGCTCAAGCGACCACGGGCGAAAGGACACGGCTTCGACCCGCACCTCGCGGCCCAAAGCGGCGCGGCCCTGATCCTGAATGACGCCCTTGAGCCAGACCGGAACGGCCCACCAGGCCACCAGCCAGGCCGTCAGCACCAGCAGCAAAACAACCCAAAGCGGCCGCAGGCGCGGCAAAAGCAACTCCCTGTTCATGGGCGGGGATTGTGCGCCGTCGACTTGACCGGATGGATGCATGGAAGAAATAAAAAAAGCACCAGAAGGCAATACCTTCAGGTGCTTTTTACCAATGTCTGGTGGGTCCTGAGTGACTCGAACACTCGACCTACGGATTAAGAGTCCGCTGCTCTACCAACTGAGCTAAGAACCCGAACATGAGAATGGTAGGACGTGAGGGATTCGAACCCACGACCAACGGATTAAAAGTCCGCTGCTCTACCAACTGAGCTAACGTCCCACTCACCACATTCAACGTCTTGCGTCGTTGCCTGCGAAGCCTCAAATTATAGCGTCATTTTTCTTGATTTTGAAACTGCCTGAAATTTTTCTGCACCCGAAGCCAACCGGTCCAAGACCCAACCCGCCGCACACAGGCCAAAGGTCGCCGTGACACCCACACTCGACCCATACCCATGGCAGTTCAGCGAGCCGTCTCCCGCCACGTCACACGAGGGGTCGGGTGGCGCAACGGCCTCACGGCTGAACACGCACGTCACCTTGATGCGGCCATCGCGCGCGGCGCCGTGGTGCTTGCGCAGGCGGTAACGGAGCTGTGCCAACAACGGGTCGTGGGTGGCCAGCCCGAGGTCACCCACCTCCACGAGGTGTGCCAGGCGCTTGCCTCCGGCGGCACCCGCCACCACCAGCGGCGTGTGTTGCAACAACGACCAGGCGGCCATGGTCGTCTTGGCAGCCATCTGATCACAAGCGTCGATCACGGCCGACAGCGGCCCATTGGCCGCCTGCGCATCACCCACGATGCGCGTCCAGTTGGTGGCATCCACAAAGTCATCGATGGTCACCACCTGCGCACCGGCGTGGATGGCCAGCATGCGCTCGCGCATGGCCAGCACCTTGGCTTGGCCCAGGGTGGTATCGAGCGCATGCACCTGGCGGTTGACGTTGGACTCGGCGATGTGGTCCATGTCCACCAGGGTGATGCGCCCCACCCCACTGCGCGCCAGCGCTTCGGCGGCCCAGGAACCCACGCCCCCGATGCCCACGACCATCACATGCGCGTCGAAGATGCGCTGCGCACCGGCCACGCCATAGAGTCGGCGCAAGCCGCCAAAACGGCGTTCGAAATCGGCCGACATAGAACGGGTGCTCAGTCGCGTTCCAGCAACCAGAGCTGGAAACGGAAGCCCGCGAGCGCACCCGCGACGATGCCCAGCACCGCGATGAAGCTGGTCACGCTCAAGGTAGACAAACCCGACAGGCCCTGGCCCACGGTACAGCCCATGGCGGTGACACCACCCACCCCCATACACACCGCGCCCGCCAGATGCAATGCGGTGTCGCGGGTGTCGCGAAAGCCCTCCCAACGGAAGCTGCGGGTCAACAAGGCATAGACAAAAGCGCCGAACACCACACCCGCCACCGACACCACGCCCAAGGTGAGGACCTTGCTGCGGTCGCTGAAGAACATCAGCCAATCCAGGGCATAAGCCATGGGTGCCGTGAAGGTCAACGACTCCATGCGCCCGGAGTTGGACGCCAGGTAAACCGCCTCCAAGGTTTCAGGGTGTTCGGCCACGAATCCCAGTCGCCCGCTCACCCACCACATCGCGGCCACCGTGCCGCCAATGCCCACACCCGCCAGCAGGTTGTCGGCAGTGCAAAAACCTTTGCCCAGCACGGCCCACATGACCAGCAGACCGCCCACGGCCAAGCCCAGCCACAGCGTGGTGTGGGTGGCTGACCACCCACTGGCTGCGGCCAGCAACTGCGGCAGACCACTTCCAGGCGCCAGATCAAAGGCCACCTGGTCGACGGTCTCGTTGCGCAGCACGGCGGTCACACCGCGCAATGTGGCGAAAGAAGCCACGCCCATCACCACAAACACCACCAGCGACTTGAGGCTGCCACCACCGATGCGAACCAGGGTTTTGCTGCCGCAACCCGACGCCAGCACCATACCCAAACCGAACAGCGCCCCGCCCACCAGAGCCGACAGCCAGATGACGCGGCCAGAGGCGTAGATGGTCTTGGTGGGGTCGATCCAGCCCAGCCACACCATGAAGGCAAAACCCAGCACGGCCACACCCACGGCCAGACCCCACATGCGCATGCGGGTCCAGTCGCCCATGTTGACGATGTCGCTGATGGCACCCATGGTGCAGAAATGGGTGCGCTGGGCGATCACACCAAACAGCGCGGACACCACAAACGCGGCCCACAGCACCTGGGACTTGAGCAAGTCGAAATCGGCAATTTCCATGGGGCGAGATTGTAAAAGGCCCACCCAATGAGGGTGGGCCGGGGCAGGCAAGCCCAGCGCGGCGGCGCGCCGGTGGGGGTGGTCAGCGCAGGCGTGCGAGGCGGTCGCGCGCCGTGGCGCCGGCTTCGGTCTGAGGATGGGCCTTGACCAGATCTTCCAGGCTGCGCTTGGCTGCACGCACATCCTTGAGCTCGATCTGGCAGTTGGCGATCGCCAACATGGCCTCGGGCACCCGCGCATGCCGGGGCGAACCCGCGATCAAGCGTTGGTAAATGGCAATGGCTTCCTTGTACTCACGCAATGCGTAGTGGGTGTTGCCCAGCCAGTACTGCGCAGCTGGCGTGTAGCCGCTGTCTGGGTAGCGTTGCAAAAACTGCTGGTAGAGCTGGGCCGCACGCGGGAACTCGGTCTTGCGCAGCTCGGCCATGGCGGCCTCGAAGTCGCGCTTTTCTGCCGGCGTTGCATTGAACTCTGCGCCGTCGAGCTGGACCTTGGTCGGTTCCAGCGTGCGCAGCCGCTCGTCCAGCGTCGCCAGCACGTCTTTTTGCTGGCGCTGCAAATCAGCCACTTCGCGTGCCAGTTGCTCGTTCTGCCCACGCAGGCGCGCCAGCTCCGCTCGCAGGGTCTCGATCTGGTTGGACAACTCGAGCAGGCTGCGCCGGGTGGGCGCCGCACTTTCCTCGGTCAGGCGCGAGAGCTCGGCTTCCAGGCGGCGGTTGGCCGCGTCCGATGCCTGGCGGTTGGCCTCCACCTTGTCACGCAACTCGATGATGGCCTTGCGTGCCTCGTCGTCGCCAAACAACGCGTGCGAAGGCAAGGCAAGCAACACCGCCGCCCCAAGAACAGAGGTGCGAAGCAACAGACGGACTGCGCGCATGGTGAAACCGCTCAACGGTAGGTGATCTCGACGCGGCGGTTCTTGGCGTAGGCGGCTTCATCGGCGCCCGCGTCCGCCGGCTTTTCCTTGCCAAAACTCACCGCCTCCAACTGGGCGTCGTTGACACCCAGCAAGCCCAACGCGCGGCGCACCGCCTCGGCACGTTTCTGACCCAGGGCCAGGTTGTACTCGCGTCCGCCACGCTCATCGGTGTGGCCTTCCAGCGCGATGCGACGGCGGGCGTCCGCCTTGAGGTGGCGGGCATGCGCCTCCAGCAGCGACGCAAATTCGGGCTTGATCGCGAAGCTGTCGTAGTCGAAATAAACGACCCGGGCCACGCCCACCGGCGCCTGGCCTGCCGGATTCTGGCCGACCTGCACACCGGTCACGCCGCGTGGATCAACAGCCCCCGTGCTGCCCTGCCCGCCGCCGGCACCGCCCACACCACCGGTGATGGGGGCTGCGTTGCGGTCTTCCACGGCCACATCGTCCAGCTTGACGCTGGAGCACGCCCCCAGTGCACCGGCCAGGACAAGCAAGCCCAGGCGCGCGGACCAGGAGGATTTGGACAAACGGGGCATCGGATGTGAGGAGTTCATGGCAAATGGGGAGGAAAAAATGGCAAGAAAACAAAAACGAACAGATCAGCGCTGGAACGGACCCCAGTCGGGCTCGCGGATATCGCCCTGCGCACTGGCCAGACGGGCTTTGATGCGGCCGTCCACGGTGATGGTCATCAAGGCTTCACGGCCTTGTTGCCGCGTGGCGTACACGATCATGCGGCTGTTGGGCGCAAAACTGGGGCTCTCGTCGGCGGTGGTATCGGTCAGTGGGTTGGATTGCCCGGACTGCAGATCGAGCACGTAGAGCTTGAACGCGCCACCCACCCGCGACACGTAGGCCAGCCAGCGGCCATCGGCGCTCGGCGAAGGCGAAATATTGTAGTTGCCTGTGAAGGTCACCCGCTCCGCATTGCCGCCTTGTGCGGGCATGCGGTAAATCTGGGGCGAGCCGCCACGGTCGCTGACGAAATAAATCGTGCGCCCATCCGGCGCAAACGCCGGCTCGGTGTCGATGCTGCTGGATTGCGTGAGCCGGCGAGGCTCGCCGCCGTTGGCATCAAGTGCGTACAGCTGCGACTGACCGCCCAGCGTGAGTGTGGCCACCACCTGGCGCCCATCGGGCGACCACGCAGGCGCACTGTTGGACCCACGGAAATTGGCCAGCAAACGCCGCCGACCGGTGGCCACATCGTGGGCGTAAATCACCGGCTTGCGCGCCTCAAAAGACACGTAAGCCAGTTGCGAGCCGTTGGGCGACCACGCCGGCGAGATGATGGGCTCGGGGCTGGTGAGCGCCGCCTGGGCGTTTTCGCCGTCCGCATCGGCCACCCACAGGTTGTAGCGCGCGCCCTGCTTGGACACATAGGCCACGCGGGTGGAAAACACACCCTTGTCGCCGGTCAGTTTTTCGTACACATGGTCGGCCACGCGGTGGGCAGCGAGCCGAAGGTCGCCCACCGGCACCGGGAAGCTCAGGCCGCCGAGGTCTTGCGCACGCACCACGTCCCACAGGCGAAAGCGCACGTCGTAGCGGCCATCGGCCAGGCGGGTGACGCTGCCGGTCAGCAACGCGTCGGCCTGGCGCTCGCGCCATGGCGCCAGGTCGGGGCGCGAGGTTTCGTCGAGCGCACCACCCACGGGCGGCACGGCGCGCAGCAGGCCGCTGCGCTCCAGGTCGGCCTGCACGATGGCCGCCACGTTCTGGGGCGCCGCCTCACCGCCCCGAAAAGGCGCGATGGCAATGGGAATCTGCGTCAGGCCCACACCCGACACCTCAACGCGAAATTGCGCATGTGCCGTGGCCGCCGCACCGGTCAGCATCAGCGCGGACACACCCGCCACCATGCGGCGGCGATCCACAACGGGCAGGAAATGAGAATGGGCAGGGAGTTGGGAAGGAATCATCGTTTATAGAACGGTCGGGGCCGGGAACCCGGCGCGGGAGGCCACCGGCATGGCGCCGATAATACTGGACCGGCCAGCACGCGAGCGTGACAAGTTGTGCCCCAATGGAGCGCCCGCGCACGCCCAGGTTCCCGTCCGTTTGGCAAGATCAGCCATTTTTGCCCTTTTGTTGCATCCGCCTTGACCACCGACGCCTCCACATCCACGTTGACCCAGCGTCTTTCCAGGCTCTGGCCTTACTTCCGCTCGGCACGCGGGGGCATTGCGCTGGCGGCCGTGGGCACGCTGATCGGCGCGCTGACCGAACCGCTGATTCCCGCCTTCTTGCAGATGTTGCTCGACAAAGGTTTTGTGGACCGCGGCATACCGCTGTGGGCGGTGCCCGCCGCCCTGCTGGGGCTGTTTGGCATACGCGGCCTGGCCGGCTTTGTGGCCCAGTACGCGCTGACGTACACCGCCAGCCTGGGGCTGCTGAACCTGCGCCGCGCCATGTTCGAGCGACTCAACGCCGCCGAGTTGTCGCTGTTTTCGCAGCAGACGGCCAGCAAGCTCTCCAACACCCTGGTGTATGAGGTTCAGACCGGCTCCACCACCCTGGTGAACGCCTTTCTCACTCTCACCAAAGACAGCCTGACGCTGATGGCGCTGATGGGCTACCTGCTGTACCTCAACTGGAAGCTCACCCTGATCGTGCTGCTGCTGTTTCCCGGCCTGATCTGGATCATGCGGGTGTTTTCGCGCCGCCTGTACCGGCTGACCCAAGCCAGCCAGCAGGCCACCGACGACCTGGCCTACGTGGTGGAAGAAAACGTGTTGGCCCACCGCATGGTGCGCCTGCACGGCGCCCAGGCCCAGCAGGCCCGCCGTTTTGACGTGCTCAGCGTGGCCCTGCGGCGCTTGGCACTGAAAACCACCATCGCCCAGGCGGCCATGACGCCCCTCACCCAAATGCTGGCCGCAGCCGCGCTCTCGGCCGTGATCGCCGTGGCCCTGGTGCAAAGCGGTGGCAGTGGCGTCACCGTGGGGGGCTTTGTGTCGTTTGTTACCGCGATGCTGATGCTGGTCACGCCCATACGCCACCTGGCCGAAATCGCCGGCCCCATCGCGCGTGGGCTGGCAGCGCTCGAACGCGGCCTGGCCCTGATTGAAGAAACACCCAGCCAGACAGGCGGCCAGCACGCACCCGCCCACGTGGCGGGTCACATCGATCTGCAAAACGTCTGGGTTCGCTACGGTGACGAAGGCTCGGCCGCGCTCCAAGGCGTGAGCCTGGACATCGCACCCGGCCAGGTGGTGGCGCTGGTCGGTCCGTCCGGGTCAGGCAAAACCACGCTGGCCAACCTGTTGCCTCGTTTCGTGGAGGCTTCGGCCGGGCAGGTACAACTCGATGGCCACCCGCTGGCCGACTGGGACTTGGGCACCCTGCGGCGCCAGTTCGCCATGGTCAGCCAGGATGTGGTCATGCTCAACGACAGCCTGGCCTTCAACGTGGCCCTGGGCAGCGACCCGGACCCTGTGCGGGTGGAACACGCCCTGCGCGCGGCCAATCTGGGCGACCTGCTGGACCGCCTGCCCCAGGGCATTCACAGCAAGGTGGGACACAACGCCACCGAACTCTCGGGTGGCCAACGCCAGCGCCTGGCCATTGCTCGAGCCCTCTACAAAGACGCCCCCATCCTCATCCTGGACGAAGCCACATCGGCGCTGGACAACGAATCCGAGCGGCTGGTGCAGGACGCCATCGGCCGGCTCATGACCGGCCGCACCACCATCGTCATCGCCCACCGGCTGTCCACCATCGAACACGCCGACCGCGTGGTGGTGCTGGCCGAAGGCCGCATCATCGAACAAGGCAGCCACCGCGAGCTGCTTCAGCTCGATGGCCTGTACGCCAGGTTGCACGCACACGGCGGGCTGACGGGCAGCGACGCCCCGGTGGTTGAGGGGCGCTCAGGTGCGGCGGCTCACACCGCTACCACCCTCTGACGCTGCCGCCCCAGCGCGCCACCGTCCAGCTCCATCACGTCGCCCGCCTTCAGGTACACCGGCGGCTTGAAGCCCATGCCCACCCCGGGTGGTGTGCCGGTGGGAATGACGTCGCCGGGTTGCAGCGCCATAAAACGGCTGAGGTAGCTCACGATGTGGGCGACACCAAAAATCATGGTGCGGGTGTTGCCGGTCTGGCGGCGTTGGCCGTTGACGTCCAGCCAGAGGTCGATGGCCTGCACGTCGGCGATCTCATCCGGCGTCACCAGCCACGGACCGATGGGGCAATGGGTGGGGTAACTTTTGCCCTTGGTCCACTGGCCTTCGTATTCCATCTGGTACGCACGCTCCGACACGTCGTTGACCAGGCAGTAACCCGCCACGTACTGCAAGGCATCTGCCTCATTCACGTGCCAGGCGCGCCGGCCGATGACGATGCCCAGTTCCACCTCCCAATCCAGCCTTTCACTGCCGGGGGGCAACAGCACGTCGTCGAAGGGGCCGCTGATGGCGCCGTTGTGTTTGTTGAAAACAATCGGCTGGCCGGGCGGTTTCAGGCCGGCTTCGGCCGCGTGGTCGGCATAATTGAGGCCGATCGCCACCACGTTGCCCACCTGGCCCACGCAAGCGCCCAGCCGGGTGCCGGCGGGCAACACGGGCAGCGTGGCCGGGTCGATGGCGGCCAGGCGGGCCAGCGTGTCCGGGTGCAAAGTGGCGGATGAGATGTCTGCCACATGGGCCGAGAGGTCGCGCAGGGCGCCTTGGGCGTCCACCAGACCGGGTTTTTCCTGACCTTGCTGGCCGTGTCGCATGAGCTTCATGGGTGTTCCTGTGGGGTTTTCAACCATTTTGTCATGAGGGCCTTGAAAGCCGCCGGGCTGCCCCCATGTCCCCTTTTGATTTCGATTTACCTATCGCCAGCACGAACGCCATGAGCCACCCCGCACAAGACCCCCACGCCACCGGCGCCCCGGTGAGCCCCGAGGAAGCCGAAGCCGCCCTGGCTGCCAACCAGCATGAAGCCGAGCAGGCCATGGCCGATGAGCTGGCCACCCTGAAGGCACAGAACGCCGACCTGGCCGACCAATTCCTGCGCGCCAAGGCCGAGGCTGAGAACGCCCGCCGCCGCGCCGACGAAGAAGTCAGCAAGGCCCGCAAGTTTGCGGTGGAGAGTTTTGCCGAGAGCCTGCTGGCCGTGGCCGACAGCCTGGAAGCCGGCCTGGCCATCAAGGACGCCACGCCCGAGCAGATCCGAGAAGGCGCCGACGCCACGCTCAAGCAACTCAACAGCGCCCTGGCCCGTCATAAGGTGCTGCCCATCGCACCGGCGGCCGGCGACAAATTCGACCCCCACCACCACCAGGCCATCAGCATGGTGCCGGCCGAACAAGAGGCCAACACGGTGGTGGCGGTGCTGCAAAAAGGTTACCTGATCGCCGAGCGCGTGCTGCGCCCCGCGCTGGTCACCGTGGCCGCACCCAAGTGACACACAGCCTGTGCACTTGAAATCCAGCCACTTATCCACAGATTCACCACAGCTTTAACTCTTTTCGTATCCGGAGAACACCATGGGAAAAATCATCGGCATTGACCTCGGCACCACCAACAGCTGCGTGTCCATCATGGAAGGCAACACCACGCGGGTGATCGAGAACAGCGAGGGCGCGCGCACCACACCGTCCATCGTGGCCTACCAGGAAGACGGCGAAGTGCTGGTCGGCGCGTCCGCCAAGCGCCAGGCCGTGACCAACCCCAAGAACACGCTCTACGCGATCAAGCGCCTGATCGGCCGCAAGTTCACCGAGAAGGAAGTGCAGAAGGACATCAACCTGATGCCCTACGCCATCGTGGCCGCCGACAACGGCGACGCCTGGGTGGAAGTGCGCGGCAACAAAATCTCGGCCCAGCAGGTCAGCGCCGACATCCTGCGCAAGATGAAGAAGACCGCCGAGGACTACCTGGGCGAGCCCGTGACCGAAGCCGTCATCACCGTGCCAGCTTACTTCAACGACGCCCAGCGCCAAGCCACCAAGGACGCCGGCCGCATCGCCGGCTTGGATGTCAAGCGCATCATCAACGAGCCCACCGCCGCCGCGCTGGCCTTTGGCCTGGACAAGCAGGAAAAGGGTGACCGCAAGATCGCCGTGTACGACCTCGGCGGTGGCACGTTTGACGTGTCCATCATCGAAATTGCCGACGTCGATGGCGAGAAGCAGTTCGAAGTGCTGTCCACCAACGGCGACACCTTCCTGGGTGGCGAAGACTTCGACCAGCGCATCATCGACTACATCATCGGTGAGTTCAAAAAGGAACAAGGCGTTGACCTGAGCAAGGACGTGCTGGCCCTGCAGCGCCTGAAGGAAGCCGCTGAAAAGGCCAAGATCGAGCTGTCCAGCTCGGCCGCCACCGACATCAACCTGCCCTACATCACGGCAGACGCGACCGGCCCCAAGCACCTGAACATCAAGATGACCCGCGCCAAGCTGGAAAGCCTGGTGGACGAGCTGATCGAGCGCACCATCGCGCCTTGCCGCACCGCCATCAAGGACGCCGGCATCAGCGTGGGCGACATCCACGACGTGATTCTGGTGGGTGGCATGACCCGCATGCCCAAGGTGCAGGACAAGGTCAAGGAGTTCTTCGGCAAGGACCCGCGCAAGGACGTCAACCCCGACGAAGCCGTGGCCGTGGGTGCGGCCATCCAGGGCCAGGTGCTGAGCGGTGACCGCAAGGACGTGTTGCTGCTGGACGTGACCCCGCTGTCGCTGGGCATCGAGACCATGGGCGGCGTGATGACCAAGATGATCGCCAAGAACACCACCATCCCGACCAAGTTCGCGCAGGTGTTCTCCACCGCCGACGACAACCAGCCGGCCGTGACCATCAAGGTGTTCCAGGGCGAGCGCGAAGTGGCCGCCGGCAACAAGCTGCTGGGCGAGTTCAACCTCGAAGGCATCCCGCCCGCACCGCGTGGCACGCCGCAGATCGAAGTGTCCTTCGACATCGACGCCAACGGCATCCTGCACGTGGGCGCCAAGGACAAGGGCACCGGCAAGGAAAACAAGATCACCATCAAGGCCAACTCGGGTCTGACCGAGGAGGAAATCCAGAAGATGGTGAAGGACGCCGAGCTCAATGCCGCCGAGGACAAGAAGAAGGTGGAACTGGTGCAGGCCCGCAACCAGGCCGAAGCCTTGGCCAACAGCGTCAAGAAGAGCCTGACCGAGTACGGCGACAAGCTGGACGCGGCCGAGAAGGACGCCATCGAAGCCGCCATCAAGGACCTGGAAGAAGCCGCCAAAGGCGAGGACAAGGACGCCATTGAGGCCAAGTCCACCGCGCTGATGACCACCAGCCAGAAGCTGGGCGAAAAGATGTACGCCGACCAGCAGGCGCAACAAGCCGCTGCCGCAGCGGGTGCCGGTGCATCGGAAGGCGCGTCCTCTTCGTCCAAACCCGTTGACGACGATGTGGTGGATGCCGAAGTGAAGGAAGTGAAGAAGGGCTGAATGCCGCCCCAGGGCGCCTGACCCCACCGCCGCGTCCGGGCACTGAAAAGTGGCCGACGCGGCGTTTGTGTTCAACCAGAACCCATATCCACCATGGCCAAACGCGACTTTTACGAAATTCTGGGTGTGCCCAAGAACGCCTCCGACGAGGAGATCAAGAAGGCGTACCGCAAGCTCGCCATGAAGCACCACCCGGACCGCAACCAGGGTGACTCGGCCAAGACCGCGGAAGAAAAATTCAAGGAGGCCAAGGAGGCCTACGAGATGCTTTCGGACCCGCAGAAAAAAGCGGCTTACGACCAGTACGGCCACGCGGGCGTGGACCCGAACATGCGCGGCGGCCCGGGTGCCGAGGGCTTTGGCGGCTTCTCTGAGGCTTTTGGCGACATCTTCGGCGACATCTTTGGTGGCCAGCGCGGCGGTGGCCGGGGCGGGCGCCAGGTCTACCGTGGCAACGATTTGTCGTACGCCATGGAGATCAGCCTCGAAGAAGCGGCCCAGGGCAAGGAAGCGCAAATCCGCATCCCGAGCTGGGACAACTGCGACACCTGCAGCGGCACCGGCGCCAAACCCGGCACCAGCGTCAAGACCTGCCCCAGCTGCCAGGGCTCGGGCTCGGTGCAGATGCGCCAGGGCTTCTTCAGCGTGCAACAGACCTGCCCGCACTGCCACGGCAGCGGCAAGATCATTCCCGAGCCTTGCACCACCTGCAACGGCCAGGGCAAGCTCAAGAAGCACAAGACACTCGAAGTCAAGATCCCGGCCGGCATCGACGACGGCATGCGCATCCGCAGCGCCGGCAACGGCGAGCCGGGGCGCAACGGCGGCCCCTCGGGCGACCTGTTCATCGAGATCCGCATCCGCAAGCACGACATCTTCGAGCGCGACGGCGACGACCTGCATTGCCAGGTGCCGGTGAGCATGCCCACGGCCGCGTTGGGCGGTGAGATCGACGTGCCCACGCTGAGCGGCAAGGCCACCATCGACATCCCCGAAGGCACACAGAGCGGCAAAACCTTCCGTCTGCGCGGGCGCGGCGTCAAGGGCGTGCGCTCCAGCTACCCGGGCGACCTGTACTGCCACATCGTGGTGGAAACACCGGTCAAGCTCACCGAACACCAGCGCAAGCTGATCAAGGAGCTCGATGAGTCCTTCAAGAAAGGCGGCCACAAGCACAGCCCCAACGACAAGGGTTGGTTCGAGAAGGCCAAAGACTTCTTCAGCTGAGTCCCCGCCATCCACCCAAAAGGCCAGCCTCGTGCTGGCCTTATTGTTGGGGGTCACCAGTAAACGAATCGGTGGGCACGGCGGTGGCAAGCGGGCATAAGATGTGCCCATGAGCGTCAACATCACCTTCCTCGGTGGCACCGGCACGGTCACCGGCTCCAAGTACTTGGTGGAGCACGCGGGCCAGCGCTTGCTGGTGGACTGCGGTCTGTTCCAGGGCTACAAACAACTGCGGCTGCGCAACCGCCGGCCCCTGCCCTTTGAGCCGCGCCACCTGGGTGCGGTGCTGCTGACTCACGCCCACCTGGACCACAGCGGCTACCTGCCCTTGCTCGCCAAAGAGGGTTTTCACGGCAAAGTCTGGGCGACACCGGCCACGCGTGATCTGGCGGCCATCCTGCTGCCCGACAGCGGGCACATCCAAGAGGAAGATGCGGCCTTCGCCAACCGACACGGTTTCTCCAAACATGCGCCGGCGCTCCCGCTCTACACCGAAGAAGACGCACGCCGCAGCCTCAAGCTCTTGCACACCGAGCCCATGCAACAAGACTTCGAGCCCCTGCCCGGCTGGCGGGCGCGTTTCACCGGCGCCGGGCACATCCTGGGCGCGGCCAGTGTGCTGTTGCAGGTGGGGGGTCGGCGCATCCTCTTCTCGGGCGACCTGGGCCGCCCCGACGATCTGCTGATGAAACCGCCCGAGGCAGCACCTGCCGCCGACACGGTGCTGATCGAATCGACTTACGGCGACCGCGAGCACCCCAAGGAAGACGTGGTGGCCGAGCTGGGCCCCGCATTGGCACGGGTGGCCGCACGCGGTGGCACCGCCGTGGTGCCGGTGTTTGCGGTGGGCCGCGCGCAGGCGCTGCTCCATGCCATTGCCGAGTTGAAGGCGCGCCACGCCATCCCACCCTCGCTGCCCATCTACCTTGATAGCCCCATGGCCATCCACACCACCGAGCTGTTCCAGCACCACCTGGGCGAACACCGGCTGGACGCCGCGCAATGCCGGGCCATGGGCCACGCGGCACACTTCACGGTCACGCCCGACCAGTCGCGCGCGATTGCGATGAACCACGGTCCCAAGGTGGTGTTGGCGGCCAGTGGCATGGCCACCGGCGGGCGGGTGCTGCACCACCTGGCGCAGTACCTGGGGGACCACCGCCACATGGTCATCCTCACCGGCTACCAGGCGCCGGGCACACGAGGTGCCACGCTGGCTGCAGGCGGCACCCACCTGCGCCTGCATGGCCAGGACATACCGGTGCGGGCCGACGTGGTGCAACTGCAAAGCGCCTCGGCCCATGCGGATGCTGGCCAACTCATGGCCTGGCTGCGCACCCTGCCCAGCCGTCCACATCAGGTGTTTGTGGTGCACGGCGACCCCGAGGCCTCGGACGCGCTGCGCCTGCGCATCGAAAAGGAACTGCGCTGGCCAGCCATGGTGCCGGAGCACGGGGCCACCTGGCCTGCCTGAACCACCGCTTTCCGCCCGAAATGTTTCGGGAAAGTGTTCAAAATCGTCACAAATTTGACGTTTCAACGGAGAAAGATCAAAGAAAATCAAGGCAAGACGGGTTTACCCGCGGTTCACGAGGTCAGGGAGAAAAAAATGAAAAGAACAAGCGTCTTGCTTGCTTGCGCAGCACTGAACGTGGCCCCCGTGTGGGCACAGTCATCGCTCACGCTGTTTGGCGTCGCTGAGGCACAGGTCGGCAGTTGGCGCGGCGTGGTGGCGGCGCCGGTATCGCCCACCCAGCCGCTGGGCGCCACGCTGGCCGGCGAGCGATCCACCGGCCTCATCCCCTACGGCATCAACGCTTCGCGCATCGGTTTTCGCGGTATGGAAGACCTGGGCCAGGGTGTCAAGGTCGGTTTTGTTTTGGAGAACCAACTGTCGCTGGACACCGGGGCCACACCCGCCCGCGCGTTTCACCGGCAGGCCAACCTGGGCGTGACTGGCCCATGGGGCCAACTGCGCCTGGGTCGGGTCTACACACCCTGGAACGACGTGGCCTCGAACTCGGCCGTGGGTTATGGGGACACCTACGACCCCTATGTTCGCACCTGGCGTATCGGCGGGCCCAGCCCGCTGGGCTCGCAAACGCCCACGCCTGATGGACAGCTCACCGGCTTGGCCGGCGCGTTGGGCCTCAACAACGACATGAACAGCCCGCAGCAGTACACCCATGTGCGCATGGACAAGTCCCTGCGGTACGACGCGCCCAGCTGGGGCGGCATCACGGTCTCGGCTCAGGTGGGCATGCTGGACCCCAGCGGCAAGACGGTGTCGGCACAAAGTTACGCCCTAGTGTACGACGCCAGCCCGTGGCGCGCCGGCCTGGGCTACTACCTCCAAGGCACGCTCAGCACCTACGACACGGCCACGGGCCGGCACAACCCCGCAGCGGCACGCCGGGGCCAACTGGACACGGTGACCCTGGCCCTCAACCGCGACTTCGGCGGCGCCAAGCTCTGGGCCATGTTGGGCCAATCGCGCTACGACCAGTTTGTGCTCTCACAACGCGCCAAGTCGCGCGAATGGTCTGTGGGTGTGACCGTGCCATGGGGCAGCAGTTGGCTGCTCAAGGCCAGCGTCGCGGGCAGCGACAGCCCACAACTGCAGGGCCGAGACATCGGCGTGGGCACCGAGTTGCACCACCTCCTGTCCAAGGCCACCACCGCCTATGGCGCCTTCAGCGTCAACCACTACGGCGAGCTGTTGCATGGGCAGGCAGAGCGCAAGGCGTCCATCTTTGCGCTGGGACTGCGGCACATGTATTGACTTGCGCCTGAACAACAACGATCTGCTTACGGAACCGTCACATGCCACTTCACCGACTCATGCGCTGGACACTGATGTGTCTGCTGGGTGCTGCCCCTCTGCTCCCGCCGGTTGTCCACGGCGCCGAACTCAGCTTCTGGAGCTGGCGCGTAGAAGACAAAGCCTTTTACGAACAGGTCGCCCAACAATACAAGGCGAAAACCGGTGACGACGTCAGGTTCACCGCCCACGAGAACAGCGACTACCCCACCGTTCTGTCGGCCGCGCTGGCCGCCGGCAACGGACCCGACATCATCCATGCCCGCGCCTATGGTGGCCTCTCCAGCCTGGCCGATGCCGGCCACTTGTTGCCGCTGACCCCTGCTCAGATCCCCGCCCTGGCGCGCATGAGCGATGGTCTGCTGGCGGGGGCCGCCGGGTACAAGCCGCCCCACGACAAGGTGTTGTACGGTGTGCCTTTTGCCACCCAATCGCTGGGCATCTACGTCAACAAAACCTTGTTGGCCGCACACGGCATCACCACCCTGCCCCGCACCTGGGGCGAGTTCAAGGCGATTTGCCAGCAGCTCAAGGCCAAAGGCGTGAATGCCCTGGCCAATGGCATCAAAGACGCGCCGGTGTTGGAGCAGATGTTTGGTGTGGTGGGGCCAGGTTTCTACGGCGGCACACCGTTTTTCAAGGATGTGATGGCGGTACGCAAACACTTCACCGCCCCCGAATTCGTGCGCGCCATTGAAGAGGTGGTGTCACTGCGCGCGTTCATGCCACCCAACGCACCCACCATCGCCGAAAACGAAGCCCGGGCGCTGTTCGCGATGGGGGAAGCCGCATTTTTCATGAGCGGCACCTGGAACATTGAAACCATCAAGGCCTTGAACGCCAACATCGTGTTCGACTTCGTGGCAGCACCACCGGTCAGGCCCGGCGCAGCCACCTGGATGTCCACCTTCGCCGACGGCAACTACGCGGTCAATGCCCACAGCAAAAACCGCGACGCTGCCCTGCGTTTTGTTCGATACCTCGCCAGCAAGGAATACGGTCAGCAGTTCAGCGATCAGTTGCGGCAGATGTCGGCGGTCCCGGGTGTGTTTCCGAGCGATCCGCTGCTGGCCCAGATCAGCCGTGCCAGCCAGCAGCAAGGCACGCCATTCATCATGCTCGTGGGCTTTCGCTACCAGGACCCCAACGGCTCGGTGATGCTGCGTGATGGGCTGCAGAGGCTCATGCAAGGTCAAGGCACGGCCCTGGCGCTGGCCAACGCGTTGCAGTCCGGGTTGAGCGCGTGGCACCCGCCGTTCCAGAAAGAGTCGATACGCTGACGCTGTGGCCGCGCCTCAGAACAACGGCATCTGCCCGGTCACCCCCGGGGGACGAAACCGCGAACCGTCGAGGCTGTGTCGCTCGCGGTTGAGGCCCAGGCGGCGGCAGGCCTTCTCAAACCGCTGGTGGATAAGGTCGGCCCAGATGCCCTGTCCCCGCATGCGGGTGGCAAAGTCGGCCGTGTAGTCTTTGCCGCCGCGCATGTCCTGGATGCGCGCCATCACCCGGTCGGCGCGCAGCGGGTGGTGCACCTGCAGCCACTCGCGGAACAGCGGCGCCACCTCCCACGGCAGGCGAACCACCTGGTAAAAGGCACGGTCGGCGCCGGCATCGCGGGCTGCGGCAAGCACCTGTTCCATGTCTTCGTTGATGAACGGAATCTGCGGCGACACACTCACCCCCACCGGAATGCCGGCATCGACCAGCGTGCGGATGGTGCGCAGGCGGCGGTGAGGCGCGGCGGCACGGGGTTCCAGCGTGCGGGCCAGCGCGGCATCCAGCGTGGTGATGGTGACGTAGACCGACGCCAGGCGCTGCGCGGCCATCGGCGCCAGCACATCCAGATCACGCTCCACGCCGCTGGACTTGGTGATGATGGCCAGCGGGTGCTGCGCTTCTTGCAGCACCTCCAAGACCGAGCGGGTCAAGCGCAGCTCGCGCTCCACCGGCTGGTAGGCATCGGTCACCGTGCCCACGCCTATCGGTTCGGGCCGGTGGCCGGGTTTGCCCAAGTCATGGCGCAGCCGTTGGGCAATGTTGCGTTTGGCGATGATCTTGGTCTCAAAGTCCAAGCCGGGCGAGAGGTTGAGGTAACTGTGTGTGGGCCGTGCATAGCAATAAATGCAGCCGTGTTCGCAACCTCTGTATGGGTTGATGGACTGGGTGAATGGCACATCGGGCGAGGTGTTGCGGCTGATGGCGCTGCGGGCCAGTTCGTCGGTCACCTGGGTGGCCGGCATACCTTGTGCGGCTGCGTCGGATTCGTCCAGCGTGCCCCAGCCATCGTCGAACCCGGCGCGCTCGTCCACGGAAAAACGGTGCGCCAACCGGGAAGCGGCGCCGCGCCCCTTGATGGCGTGCACTGGGATGCGGACATCTGACACGGTGAGCGGCCTCAACACTACTGTTTAAAACATCAGTATTCCACAAGTACGCCCACCACAAAAGCAAAACGCGCCCAACGGCGCGTTTTGCATCAGATGCAGACGGTGTTCAAGCCGAGCAGATGCGCGCCTTGGCCTCGGCGTATTCGCGCTTGAAGCGGGCCACCAAATCGGCGGCGGGCATCACTTCACGGATGGCACCAATGCCCTGGCCGCAGCCCCAGATGTCCTTCCAGGCTTTGGCGGCATTGGCGCCTTCGCCCGTGCTGAAGTTCATCTTGCTGGGGTCACTGTCGGGCAGCTTGTCGGGGTCCATGCCGGCGTTGCGGATGCTGCCCTTGAGGTAGTTGCCGTGGATGCCGGTGTAGAAGTTGCTGTAAACGATGTCGTCCGAATTGCTCTCGGTGATCATCTGTTTGTAGCCATCCACTGCACGCGCTTCTTCGGTGGCAATGAAGGCCGAACCGATGTAGGCAAAGTCAGCCCCCATGGCCTGCGCCGCCAGGATGGCGCCGCCGGAGGCAATGGAACCCGACAAGGCCACCGGGCCGTCGAACCACTCGCGGATTTCCTGCACCATGGCAAACGGGCTTTTCACGCTGGCGTGGCCACCGGCACCTGCCGCCACCGGGATGAGACCGTCGGCGCCTTTCTCGATGGCCTTGCGCGCGAACACGTTGTTGATCACGTCATGCAAGACCACACCGCCCCACGAATGCACGGCTTGGTTCACGTCTTCGCGCGCCCCCAGGCTGGTGATGACGATGGGCACCTTGTATTTGGCGCAGACCTGCATGTCGTGCTCCAGCCGGTCGTTGCTCTTGTGCACGATCTGGTTGATGGCAAAAGGCGCCGCCGGGTTGTCGGGGTTGGCCTTGTCGTGCGCGGCCAGGGCTTCGGTGATTTCAGCCAACCAGTCTTCCAGCTGGGCAGCCGGTCGGGCATTGAGCGCGGGCATGGAGCCCACCACCCCGGCCTTGCACTGGGCAATCACCAGCTTGGGGTTGCTGATGATGAACAGTGGTGAACCGATGACGGGGAACTTGATTTTCTGCAGGACCGGGGGCAGTTTGGACATGGTGTCTCCGTGGGAATGTTGTCTGTGATTCTGGCGGTGACCGTGCGCCCCACCCTGTCGCCGCAGCTACAGGGTAGGCGGCGTCTCAGCCTCAGAAGGCTTCCAGTGCCATCTCGGTCACGCCCGCAGCACCTTCGACGATGCTGTCGCGCACGCCCGGGGCGCGGCTCAGGACGTGGTCGGCGTAGAAACGCGCGGTGGTGATCTTGGCCTGCATGAAGGCCACATCCTCCCCGGCAGCCACCTTCTGCTCGGCCACCAGCAGCGCACGTGCCATTTGCCAGCCCGCCATCACATTGCCCGCCAGCATCAGGTAGGGCACGCTGCCGGCAAACACGGCGTTGGGATCGGCCTTGGTGTGGCCGGCCACAAACTTCACCGCGTCTTCAAAGGCCAGGCGTGCGGCCGTCAGGCGCTTGAGCACCGCCTGTGCGTGCGCGCTGCCGCTTCGGGCCAGCTCGGCCTCGGTGGTGGTGATCTGCTGCGCGATGGCCAACGCCGTCTGGCCGCCGTCGCGCGATGTCTTGCGCCCCACCAGGTCATTGGCCTGGATAGCGGTTGTGCCTTCGTAGATGGTCAGGATCTTGGCATCGCGGTAGTACTGCGCCGCACCGGTCTCCTCAATGAAGCCCATGCCGCCGTGCACCTGCACGCCCAGCGAGGTGACTTCCAGGCTCATCTCGGTGCTGTAGCCCTTGACCAGCGGCACCATGAACTCGTAGAAGGCCTGGTTTTGCTTGCGCACCTCGGCGTCGGGGTGGTGGTGCGAGGCGTCGTAGGCGGCGGCGGCAGTGAGCGCCATGGCGCGGCAGCCTTCGGTCAGTGCGCGCATGGTCATCAACATGCGCTTCACATCGGGGTGGTGGATGATGGGTGCGGCGGTGTTCAGGCTGCCATCCACCGGGCGGCTTTGTACGCGATCACGTGCGTAACCCACAGCCTTTTGGTAAGCGCGCTCGGCAATGGCCACGCCCTGCATGCCCACCGCGTAACGGGCCGCGTTCATCATGATGAACATGTATTCGAGGCCGCGGTTTTCCTGGCCCACCAGGTAACCGACAGCGCCGCCGTGGTCACCGTACTGCAGCACGGCGGTGGGGCTGGCCTTGATGCCCATCTTGTGTTCGATGCTCACGCAGTGCACGTCGTTGCGCGCACCCAGGCTGCCGTCGGGGTTCACGAGGAACTTGGGCACAACAAACAGGCTGATGCCCTTGACGCCTTCGGGCGCCCCGGTCACACGGGCGAGCACGAGGTGGACGATGTTCTCGGCCATGTCGTGTTCACCGTAGGTGATGAAGATCTTGGTGCCGAAGACCTTGTAGGTGCCGTCCGGCTGGGGTTCGGCCCGGCTGCGCACGGCGGCCAGATCGCTGCCAGCCTGCGGCTCGGTCAGGTTCATGGTGCCGGTCCACTGGCCGCTGATGAGCTTTTCCAGGTAAGTGGCCTTGAGCTCATCGCTGCCGGCGGTCAACAGGGCTTCAATGGCGCCATCGGTCAGCAGCGGGCACAGCGCAAAGCTCATGTTGGCGCTGTTGAGCATTTCGGTGCAGGCCGCACCAATGGTCTTGGGCAGGCCTTGGCCGCCAAAATCCACCGGGTGCTGCAGGCCTTGCCAGCCGCCTTCGCCGTACTGTTTGAAGGCATCCTTGAAGCCCGGGGTGGTGCTGACTTTGCCGTCGTGGAAGGACGAGGGGTATTTGTCACCCTCCCAGTTCAAGGGCGAAATCACCCCTTCATTGAGCTTGGCGCACTCCTCCAGCACGGCCTGTGCGGTCTCCAGACCAGCGTCTTCAAAACCGGGCAACTGCGACACCTGGGCGATGTTGGCCAGGTGCTCGATGTCAAAAAGCATGTCCTTGAGGGGGGCGATGTAGCTCATGGGGAGGTCTCCAGATACAAAAAAGGCGTCAAGATCGTTGACGCCCGAGAGGGTGTTGTGGGCTCAGAGCGCCTTGACCAGCTCCGGCACAGCCGTGAACAGATCAGCTTCCAAGCCGTAGTCGGCCACCGAGAAGATGGGCGCCTCGGGGTCCTTGTTGATCGCCACGATCACCTTGGAGTCCTTCATGCCCGCCAGGTGCTGGATGGCGCCCG
>NZ_JBHTBZ010000049.1:0-29285 GCF_042665235.1 Hydrogenophaga defluvii
TGCCGCAACGGGCGGTGCTGGAACCGGGCTCGTCCAACAAACGGATCAGATCGCGGCTTCGCGCGATCTATCCTTACTCGTTGGACTCGTGTCTCGCCTTTTAGGCAAACCTAAAATTTTCCGGATGACAGGTCTGACGAACGCTGAGGCCAGCCCACAGAGCCCACCGCCCGCAGCGCCCAAGCTGCTGGACCGGTTGCGGGCCGATTTGCGCACGCGGCATTACAGCATTCGCACCGAGCAGGCGTATGTGGATTGGGTGCGCCGTTTTGTTCTTTTCCACAATAAACGCCATCCGGTGGAGATGGGCGCGGCAGAGGTGGCGGCGTTTCTCACACATTTGGCGGTGGACAGGCAGGTGTCGGCATCCACGCAGAATCAGGCCAAATCGGCCATTTTGTATTTGTACAAATCGGTATTGAATATCGACTTGCCTTGGCTGGACGAAGTGGTGCAGGCCAAGGCGCCGCGCCGTTTGCCGGTGGTGCTCACACCCACCGAAGTGCGCGAATTGCTGTTGCACATGCAGGGCACCACGGGCCTGATTGCGCAATTGCTTTATGGCACGGGCATGCGTGTGATGGAGGTGCTGCGGCTGCGCGTGAAGGATGTGGAATTTGCGCGGCGCGAGATCGTTGTGCGCGAAGGCAAGGGCAACAAAGACCGCGTGACGGTGCTGCCTGAGAACCTGATGCGTCCGCTGCAGGCCCAACTGGATCACGCCCGAGCCTTGCATGAGAAAGATGTGCAGGCTGGGCTGGGACAGGTGTATTTGCCGCACGCGCTGGCGGTGAAGTACCCGAATGCCGACCGCACCTGGGGCTGGCAGTGGGTGTTTCCGTCACCCGTGCGGGCCATGGACCCCCGTCCTGATGCGCGCACTGGTCAGGCCATGGAGCGGCGGCACCACGTGTTTCCTGAATCGGTCCAGCGCGCGGTGCGCGAGGCAGCGCAACGGGCCAGCATCGCCAAGCCTGTCACGCCCCACGTGTTGCGCCATTCGTTTGCCACCCACATGCTGCAGGCTGGCTACGACATCCGCACCGTGCAGGAGTTGTTGGGGCATGCGGACGTGAGCACCACCATGATCTACACCCATGTGCTCAACAAGGGCGGGCGTGGGGTGCTCAGTCCGTTGGATGCCTTGTAGCGTGGCGCTTCAGGCGTGTTCCGCCTCACTTACCCATGGTGTGATGGCAGCGAGGGTGGACGACAAGGCTTGCTTGGCCATCTCGCGGTCGTGGTCGGATTGCAGGCCGATCCAGAAATCTTCGGACACACCGAAGAACCGTGCCAGGCGCAGGCCGGTATCCACCGATACCCCCCGTGTGCCGGCCACAATTTCGCCGATGCGGCGCTGTGGCACGCCAATTTCTTTGGCCAGCCGGTATTGGGTGATGCCCATCGGCTTGAGAAATTCCTCCAGCAGAATTTCACCGGGATGTGGGTAAGGGACTTCGCGCACGGTCATGCTCCTTCAGTGGTAATCCACGATCTCAACGTCTTCAGCGTCTGTGCCCGACCGGTTGAGCATGGCCAGCTTTCGCATAGCCACATTCTCAATTCTTCTTTGATGGGGCTCAAGTCTTGCGGTTCAACAACGCATACAACAGGATCGCCCCAAATGTGGCGGTGCCGATGCCGCCCAGCCCAAAGCCACCGAACTTGAGGGTGAAGTCGCCCGTGCCCAGCACCAGGGTGATGGCCGCGACGATGAGGTTTTTGTTGTCGGAGAAGTCCACCTTGTTCTCGACCCAAATCTTGGCGCCGGCGATGGCGATGAGACCGAACACGACGATGGACACGCCGCCCATCACCGGCAGCGGAATGGCCTGAATCACGGCGCCGAACTTGGGGCTGAAGCCCAGCACCACGGCCATCAACGCGGCCACAAAAAACACGGCGGTTGAGTAGATTTTGGTGGCGGCCATGACGCCGATGTTTTCGGCGTAGGTGGTCACGCCGGTGCCGCCGGCGCTGCCCGCCACCATGGTGGCCACGCCGTCGCCCATGAAGGCGCGGCCCATGTAGACGTCCAGGTTTTTGCCGGTCATGGCGGTCACGGCCTTGATGTGGCCCAGGTTTTCGGCCACCAGGATGATGGCCACGGGCGCGATCAGCAGCATGGCGTTGCCGGTGAAGACCGGCGCGCTGAAGTTGGGCATGCCGATCCACGCGGCGTTGGCGATGCCCGACAAGTCCATGGGTTTGCCCATGCCCAGCCCGTTGGTGAGCACGGCGTAGATGACACTCGCCACGATCAGGCCCATGAGGATGAGCAGGCGCTGCACCATGCCTTTGGTGAACACCGCCACCAGGGCCACGCTCACGAAGGTGATGGCCTGCATCCAGGCGTCAAAACCGGTGGGCGCCATGTTCTTGATGGGGATGTGCGCCAGGTTCAGGCCGATCACCGCCACCACCGAACCGGTGACCACCGGCGGCATGAAGCGCTCGATCCAGCCGATGCCCACCGCCTGCACGATGGCACCGATGATGAAGTACAGCGCGCCGCAGGCGATGATGCCGCCAAGGGCCACGCCCAGGTTGGTGTTGGGGCCGGTGCCGCCGTAGCCGCTGGCCGCAATCACCACGCCGATGAAGGCAAAGCTCGAACCCAGGTAGCTGGGCACCTTGCCTCCGGTCATGAAGAAGAAGATCAGGGTGCCGATGCCGCTCATGAGCACCGCCACGTTGGGATCGAAGCCCATGAGGATGGGCGCCAACACGGTGGCGCCGAACATGGCGATCAGGTGTTGCACACCCATCACGGCCGTTTGAGGCCAGGGCAGGCGCTCGTCGGGGCCAATCACTCCGCCGGCCTGCAGGGAGGCATCGCTTTTTTCTTTCCAGTTGAACATGCCCATCGCTCCATCCTCGGGTTGTTGAAGTGGGGCGATGCTAATTCAAATGTCAAGCAACGTGTGCCACCACGGCGTCCAGCACGGCGGGGGCTTTGAGCAGGCGCATATGGCCCAGGCCGCTGGTTTCCAGCCAGTTCGCCTGCGGGATGGACTGCGCAAACGCCAGGCCGTCGGCGAAGGGGTTGATGCGGTCCTCGCGGTCGTGCACCACCAGGGTGGCTGCGCCGACGCGTGGGCCTGAAGACGTCGGCTCGAACTGGCGCATCAGCACCGCCTCGCGGGTTTCCACGCGGTGCTGCAGCGCGGCGCGCGTCGTTTCGCTGAGCCCGAACACGTGGGCGAACAAGCGGGTGTAGTCGTGTGGCGAAGCCGGCGGCGCCAGCAGCACCAGGCGTGGCACATCGAGCCCGCGCCCGGCCGCGTAGGCGAGGGCATTGGCCGCCAGCGAATGGGCCACCACCGCCCGCACGTCGTGCCCCTGCTGGCGCAGGCGGGCCGCCACGTAGCCGATGGCGCGGGCGAACTGTGGCAGGTTGCTGGTGACGCCCCGGCTGCGGCCGTGGGCGGGCAGCTCCAGCAGCACCGGCCGCAACCCACGGGCCGACACGGCGGCCGCGAGCTCGCGCATCTGCCCGGCGTGCCCACCCCAACCATGCACCAACAGCACCAGCGACCCGTGGGGTGCGGCCGGGCGGCTGTAGAGCGTGAGGTTGGTCGCCTCGAAGTCCCAATGCTCCACCTGCCACTGCGCGGCCCAGGGGTGGCGGCGCTGCAGCCACTTGGGCGGCAGCGGCGTGAGGAAGAGGCGCGTGGCCGCGCGCTCGGCCAGCGCAGGCGACAGGCGCTGGGCGGCACCCAGCAGCCAGCGGAACCAGCGTGTGCCTGGGCTGGCGTTGTAGTAGCTGGCGGCGGTTTCGAGGGCAATGGGGGTCATGGTCTTCTCCAGTTGTATTTCGCACGATCGTGCGAAATAGGGGCAAAAAAAGAGGTCAGGGTTGGTAGCTGCGGATCAGCCGCTGCCAGCTCGCCTGGGCACGGTCGGCCGCTCGCGGGTCGCGCAGGAAGCGGGCGTCGTGGATCAGCCCGATGGCCAGGCTGTAGATTTCCCCCACCAGTTGCTCCGGGTCGGTGTCGGGCTTGAGGTGGCCGGCGTCCAACGCCTGCAACACGGTGCGCCGCAGGGCCGCGCGCCAACGCGTCACTTCGCCCAGCAGGTGCTCGCGCAACTCGCCCTCGCGGTCGTCCAGCTCGAATGCGCCAGCCGTGAACAGGCAGCCGGTGTGGGTTTCCACCTCGCGCATGCGGATGAACCAGCGTCGCACGATGTCGTTGAGCCGGGGCAGGCCCTTGGGCACCTGCATGGCGGGCACAAACACGTCGGCCAGGAAACGGCGACCAAACTCATCAATCACCGCCATCTGCAGCGCCTCGCGCGAACCCACGCGGGAGAAGACGCCGCTTTTGGACAGGCCAATGCGGTCGGCCACGACCTGCAGCGAAATCGCCTCCAGCCCCTCGGCCGCAGCCAAGTCCAGCGCCGCGCCCACAATGGCGGCGCGGGTGAGTTCGCTTTTTTGGGTGCGGGCGTCCATGGGCGAGAATTTAGCACACTCGTGCGAAATTTGGTGCGTGACAACGCTTGCCGTTCGTCGGCCGCAATAATGCCGCCATGGAGACAACACAACACCCCATGGCCGCCCCGTTTGTGCCTCGGCTGCGTCTGTACCAGCAGTGGCTGGCCGAACATCGGAACCTGCACTTCGACAGTTTTGACGCGCTCTGGCGCTGGTCCACCACGGACCTCGCGGCCTTCTGGCAAAGCATCTGGGATTACTTTGAGATGGCCTCGCCCACCCCACACAGCGCGGTGTTGTCGGGTGGCCCCATGCCCCACGTGAAATGGTTCGAAGGCGCCCAAGTCAACTACGCGCGGCAGGTGATGCGTCACGTGGCGCCGGCCCACGGGGCGGGCATGTTGGCCATCGTCAGCGAAGACGAAACCGGCCGCGTGCGCGAACTGACCTGGCCCGAGTTGCAACGCCAGGTGGCCTCGCTGGCCCTGTGCCTGCGCGAGCTGGGCATTGAACGCGGCGACCGCGTGGCCGCCTACCTGCCCAACGTGCCCGAAACCATGGTGGCCTTTCTGGCCTGCGCCAGCATCGGCGCCGTGTGGAGCGTGTGCGCGCCCGACATGGGCACGGCCGCCGTGCTCGACCGCTTCAGCCAGATCGAACCCAAGGCCTTGATCGCTGCCGACGGTGTGTTCTACGGCGGCAAGGCGCTGGACCGCAGCCAGGTGGTGCAGGAGCTGCGTGCGGCCTTGCCTTCGCTGGCCCACACCGTGGTGCTGCGCACCCGCTTCGCCGCCGAACGTGTGCTCCACGCACACGACTTCGACACCCTGACCGCGCGCGACAACCCCGCCGTGGCCGCCTTCGAGCCCGAACACCTGCCCTTCGACCACCCGCTGTGGGTGGTGTACTCCAGCGGCACCACGGGCTTGCCCAAACCCATCGTGCACGGGCACGGCGGCATCCTGATGACGCTGTTTGCCCTCAAGTGCATCCACAACGACATCGGCGCCAGTTACCACCCCAACAGCTGGGGCGAGCGTTTTCACTGGTACAGCTCCACCGGCTGGGTGATGTGGAACGCCCAGCTCGGTGGCCTGGCCGGTGGCACCACCATTTGCCTGTTCGACGGCAGCCCCGGCGGCAGCAAAGAGGCGCCCGATTGGACGGTGTTGTGGCGATTCGCCGCGCGGCACCGGGTCACCTTCTTCGGCGCGGGCGCGGCCTTCTTCACCAACAACATGAAGGGGGGCGTCGATTTG
Organism: Hydrogenophaga defluvii; assembly: GCF_042665235.1. Taxonomy (NCBI): domain Bacteria; kingdom Pseudomonadati; phylum Pseudomonadota; class Betaproteobacteria; order Burkholderiales; family Comamonadaceae; genus Hydrogenophaga; species Hydrogenophaga defluvii. The sequence continues at coordinate 5,698 of NZ_JBHTBZ010000049.1, forward strand.
CCCGCCCTGGAGGCCGCCGGCCACGACCTGCGCCGCATCCGCGCCCTAGGCTGCACCGGCTCGCCCCTGCCCGAAGACGTGCAGCGCTGGGGCACGGCGCAGTTTGCTGCCATTGGCACGCCTGATATTTGGTGGTGCAACATCTCCGGCGGCACCGATTTTTGCGGCGCGTTCATTGGCGGCAACCGCGAATTGCCGCAAGTGCCTGGCCAGATGCAATGCCGCTTGCTGGGCTGCGCCGTTGAGGCCTGGAACGAACAGGGCCAGCCTGTCATCGGCGAGGTCGGCGAGTTGGTCTGCACCCAACCCATCCCGTCCATGCCGCTCTATTTCTGGGGCGACGAAGGTGGCCAACGTTACCTGTCCAGCTACTTCGACATGTACCCCGGCGTCTGGCGCCATGGCGACTGGCTCAAGATCGGCACCGACGGCGGCTGCGTGATCTACGGCCGCAGCGACGCCACCATCAACCGCCACGGCTTGCGCATGGGCACCAGCGAAATCTACAACGCCGTCGAAGCCCTGCCCGAGGTGCTCGACAGCCTGGTGGTGGACCTGGAGTACCTGGGCCGGGACAGCGACATGCCGCTGTTTGTGGTGCTGCGCCCGGGCGTGACGCTGGACGATGCGCTCAAGGGGCGCATCAACACGGCCATCAAGATCGCCCTCTCGCCGCGTTTTGTGCCCGACAGCATCCACCAGGTGGCCGAGGTGCCGCGCACGCTCAGCGGCAAAAAGCAGGAGCTGCCCATCAAGAAACTGCTGCTGGGCCAGCCCATCGAGAAAGTGGTCAACAAAGACGCCATGGCCAACCCCGCTTGCCTCGACTGGTACGTCGCCTTTGCCGCGGCGCGGTCGAGTCGCGCGTGAGACTGAAACGGTGGGGGGCCTAGGGCTGCCCCGCTTTTCAGCCGCTGGCGTCTGGCCGTAACGTGTGGGCGTTCACATTCACCCACGACGGAGACCCTCGCAATGACGCCCAAACACCTCAATCGCCGCCAGGCCCTGGCCCTGACCGCTGGCGCCGCCACCACCGTGGCTTTGCCCGCGCTGGCACAAGACAAATTCCCCTCTCGGCCCATCACCCTGATTGCGCCCTGGCCGGCGGGTGGCAGCAGCGATGCGGTGATGCGTGCCTTTGCCGAAAGCGCCTCGCGCACCCTGGGGGTGTCGGTGGTGATCGACAACAAACCGGGCGCCGGTGGCACGCTGGGCGCCACCGCCATGGTCAACGCCAAAGGCGACGGTTACCTGCTCACGCAGCTGCCGCTGGGCATCTACCGTCTGCCGCACATGCAGCAGATGGCCTTCGACCCGGTCAAGGACATCACCCACATCGCCTGCCTGACCGGCTACACCTTTGGCATTGCCTGCACCGCCGACGCGCCTTTCAAAACCCTCAAGGAAATGGTGGCCTACGCCAAGGCCAACCCTGGCAAGCTGGAATACGGCCACACCGGCACCGGCACCACGCCTCACCTGGCCATCGAGGAGTTCAGCGAAAAGGCCGGCATCCAGCTCAATCCCATTGCCTACAAAGGCTCGGCCGAAATCATGCAGGCCATCCTGGGCGGGCACATCCGTGTGATGAGCGGCACCACCGAATTTGCGCCCCATGTGCAAAGTGGCAAGCTGCGCCTGCTGGCCACGCTGGGCAGCAAACGCAACAAGGCCTTCCCTGACGTGCCCACCGTCAAGGAAAGCGGCTGGGACACCATCACCGAATCGCCGTTTGGCATTGGCGGCCCCAAGAACATGGACCCCGCCGTGGTCAAGGTGTTGCACGACGCTTTCAAGGCCACGCTGGACGACCCCAAGGTGCAGGCCACGTTGGACCGCTTCTATATGCCCTCCGTGTACATGAGCACCGCCGACTACACGGCCTACGCGGCGCGTACCTATGCCGCCGAAAAGGCCACCATCGAACGCCTGGGGCTGGCCAAGAAAAGCTGACGCGCCCCACCCACCGGTGTTCAGCAGGCGCCCGCGAGGCGCCTTTTTTGCCCCAGCTTGGTGCGTTGTGGCCCAGAACTTGCTTGATTTGACAATTGGCGCGGTCCTGCGCCGAGGTCAAAAAAGGCATGACGGCGATGGCACTGGTGCAACGCGTTTCGGGTTGGTTGGGCAGGCTCAGCGTGGGCCGCAAGCTCATGCTCATCTACCTGCTGGATCTGAGCGCCGTCATCTACGTCTCGGGCATCCTCATCCACGAGAAATTCCTGGCCATCGACTTCACCCGCAAAGAAACGGTGGGCACGGTGTACACCGCAGCGGCCAGCGAGGCGTTGATGGCGGTGTTTCTTCAGCAGGGCGACGCGCCCTTGCTTTCGACCTCGCACTTGCAAGCGCTGGCGGCGGTGCGGCAGGCGCACGACGAGGTGCTGCAGACGGGTGAGCAAGGCGCGGCTTTCGCCGCCACGCTGGAGCAGCTGAGCATGCCCGGCACGGCCGACGACCGCGCCCGCGATCTGGTGCTGCGCCAGGGCCGCGAACTTCTGACGTCGGTGGGCAACCAGTCCAACCTCATCCTCGATCCCGATCTGGACAGCTACTACGTGATGTCGCTGGTGGTGCTGCGTTTTCCCGAGTTGCTGCAGGTGGTGTACGACACCCGGCGTTTTGTGGAGGACCAGACCCGCACCGGTGCCCGCAGCGCCGCGACGGCGACCCAGGCGTCCAACCGCACCGCCGAACTGCTGACCCTGGCTGGCCGGCTGGAGGCCGTGGTGCGCGGCGTCGAGGCGGACTATGGGCAGGCTTTTGTGGCCGGTGGCCCGGCCTTGCAGCAAAGCTTGCGCGCATCGCGCGAAGCGCTGCGCGACAACGCCCAGCGTTTCCAGGCCCTGGTGCAGGCCATGGCCGCCGAAGGCACACTGGAGCGCGACCGCACCGCCTTGCAGGTCGAGTACCACCTGCTGCTGGAAAACCTGCGCCAGACCTGGCAGGGCGGCATCCGCACGTTGGACGGCTTGCTGGACAAGCGCGTCGATGGCTTGTACGCCCGCATGTGGCTGCATTTGGGCACGGCGTTGGCGCTGCTGGCCTGCATCCTCAGCCTGGTCTACCTGGTGGCACGGCAAATTGCCAAACCCCTGGGCCACCTGGCCAACGTGGCCGACGAGGTGCGCCGCAGCGGCGACCACAGTCTGCGCGCCGAGTGGGCCAGCCGCGATGAAATTGGCCGCCTGGTGAACGCCTTCAACGAGATGCTGGCCCAGCTCGACCGCGAGCGCCTGCTGCAGCAGGAACTGGCGGCCAGCGCCCGCGCCAGCGCTGCCCAGCGTGAGCTGGTGGAGGCCTTCCCCATTCCCATGGTCGTCACCTCGGTGCCCGAACACGAGGTCTTGCACGCCAACGCACCCGCCAGCCCCTGGCTCAATGGCCGCAACAGCGATCCGTGGCGCGAGGGCCTGGAGCCCAGCGTGCGCGCGCGCTTCTTTCAACGCCTGGCCGACAACGGCGTGGTGGACGAATTCGAGGTGCGCTGGAAAGGTGGCGCCGAACCCTCGTGGGCGGTGTTGTCGGCGCGCCGGCTGCAGTTCCAGGGCCGCGACGCGGTGCTGACGGCCTTCACGCCCATCAACGTGCTCAAGGTGATGGAGCAGCGGCTGGAGCTGTGGGCCAAGGTGTTCGAAGCCTCGTCCGAGGGCATCATCATCATGGACGCCGAACGCAAGATTTTGAGCGTCAACAAGGCCTTCTGCCGCAGCACCAGCTACGACTTCTACGAAATCATCGGTGAAGACCTGGGCTTTCTGCTGGAAGAAAACGCCGGCGTGCCGCTGGGCGCGGTGATTGGCCGTGTGTTGCAGGACAAGGACGCCTGGCAGGGCGAGGTGCGCTTTCGCCGCCGTTCGGGCGACACCTACCCGGCCTGGCTCATGGTCTCGGCCGTGCGCGACGGCAGTGTGGCCGGCGGCATCGGCAACTTCATCGGCATCTGCATCGACATCACCGACCGCAAAGCCAAGGAAGAGCGCATCCAGTACCTGGCCCACCACGACGTGCTGACCGACCTGCCCAACCGCTCGCTGTGTGTGCAGCGGCTGCAGGACGCACTTGCTCACGCCGCCCTGCACCACAAGCAGGTGGCCGTGCTGTTCATCGACCTCGACCGCTTCAAGATCATCAACGACACCCTGGGCCACCACATCGGCGATGGTTTGCTGCGCTCGGTGGCCGAGCGGCTCAAACAATCGGTGCGTGGGCACGACACGGTGAGCCGCCTGGGTGGCGACGAGTTCGTCATCATCATGCGCGACGTGGCCAGCAAGGACGAGGTGCGCTTGACCGTGGAGCGCCGCCTGATCCCGCTGATCCGCCAGGCGCACCCGGTGGACGGGCATGAACTCAACGTCTCGTGTAGTGTGGGCATCGCCGTTTACCCCGACGATGGCGTGCAGCTCGATGAGCTAATGCGCCGTGCCGACGCCGCCATGTACGAAGCCAAGGCCACCGGGCGCGACATGGCGCGTTTCTATTCCGAGGAGACCGACCAGCGCGCCTTGGCCCGCCAATCGGTGGAGCACCACCTGCGCAAGGCGCTGGACCGCGGCGAACTGAGCCTGCACTTTCAGCCCCGGGTGGATGCCGCCACGCTGGCCCTGGTGGGCGCCGAGGCCTTGTTGCGCTGGGACAGCGTGGCCCTGGGGTCGGTGCCGCCTGCCGAATTCATCGCGGTGGCCGAAGAAACCGGTCTGATCAAGCCCATAGGCGCCTGGGTGCTGGAGCAGGCCTGTGCCGCCTGGGTGGGGTGGCAGGCCCTGGCTGCGGGCGACGAGGGCCACCTGCTGCACAGGTGCCAGGTCTCTGTCAACATTTCTGCTTCGCAACTGGCAGACCCCGAACTGGTGCCGTTCCTGCAAGCGCTGATCGCACGCACCGGTATGTGCCCGCAGTGCCTGGAGCTGGAGATCACCGAGTCGCAGCTGATGGACAACGCCATGGCGGCGCAGGCGCAGATGGCCGCGCTCAAGGCGCTGGGCCTGCAGCTGTCCATCGACGACTTTGGCACCGGCTACTCCAGCCTCGCCTACCTCAAACGCTTTGACATCGATAAGCTCAAGGTCGACCGCTCTTTTGTGGACGACATGCTCAACGATCCGGCGGACATGGCCATCACCCGCGCCGTCATAGCCCTGGGTCACACCCTGGGCCTGCGCGTGGTGGCCGAAGGGGTGGAGGACCTGGCCACCGCCAACAGCCTGCGCGGTTTGGGCTGCGACGAGTTGCAGGGTTTCCACTTCAGTCGGCCCCTGCCTGCGGCAGAATGGCAGGCATGGGCCTTGCGGCATTCGGCACACCAGCCCCAGCCAATCGGGGTGCCCGCATGAAACCGAAGCAGGCGCGCCCATCGCCGCCAACCGATTGAAGAACGAACAACTGGTGCAGGCCCTGGACCTGGCCCGCCGCAGCGGGCCGGTGCGCGACATCGTCATTCCCCCCTGCCCGGAGCTGCTGGTGCAGCTGCAGGATGCCACCGCCACGCACGACCCGGACCCGGAAGCCATCGCCCGCATCGCCAGCGCCGACGTGGCCATGGCCGCCGCCTTGCTGCGCCAGGCCAACAGCCCGCTGTACGGCCTGCAACAGCCGGTCACTGGCGTGGGGCAGGCGCTCAACGTGCTGGGCATGAAACCATCGGTCAAACTGCTCAGCGGTTTTCTCACCCGCCACGCGCTGCAGGTGCATTCACACTTGCTGGCGCACTTCTGGGAAAGCTCCACCCGCCGTGCCATCGCCTGCGAACACATCGGCCAGCAGCTGTATGGCATGGACCCCGGCCTGTCCTACACCTTTGGTCTGTTCTGCCACGTCGGCATGCCGGTGATGATGGCAGGCGTCAAAGGCTACGGCGGCACCCTCACCGAAGCCATGGCCCGCCAGGACCGCAGCTTCACCCAGACCGAAAACGCCAACCACCGCACCGACCACGCGGTGGTGGGTGCCATCGTGGCGCGCACCTGGCGCCTGCCGTTGCCCGTGGCGGTGGCCATCCGTCTGCACCACGACTTCACCTGCCTGAGCGACAGCGGTTTGGGCGACACCGAACGCCGCCTGGTGGCCATGGGTTTGATTGCCGACCACCTGGTGCACCAGCACGAGGGCCTGCCGCCACTGCGCGAATGGCAGCGCCATGGCCCCGCTTGCCTGGCGTATCTGCAGGTCAGCGAGGACGAGGTCAACCACTGGATCGACGAACTGCACCCCGCGTTTGAGGCCGTGGTGCTGGCTTGAGCCGCGCGGGCCCAAGACCGCTCGCTCAGACTTGGCTGAAATCCTGTATCTGAGAGGGGCTGTTGGGTGCCGGCCCGAAGCGATTGGGTTCCTTGCCCGGCTGGCACATCCAGTAAATCAGCACGATCCAGCCGATCAGCGGAATGAAGCCGATCAGCTGCCACCAGCCGCTGCGATCAACATCGTGTAGTCGCCGCGTGGCGGCAGCGATGGCAGGAATCAGCGTGGCAATCACAAAAACGGCCGACAAGGTCGGGGAGATCATCTCGGCCACGACCTGCGTCAGGACGAGAAACAGAACGAACCACCAGTATTCAGGGCGCGCTGCGCGCCCGGCGAAGGTGGCGTACTTCCCAAAACAGGTCTGAATCGATTCGACAAAGGTCATGGCGCGTCCTCTTGAAACAGGGGACACCCATGGTAACCCGCTCGAATCGATACATGTGATGGTTGGCGCGTGCCCGCACCCTCTCTCAGAGCGGGTGTTCGGTGTAGAACTGGCCGCCGTGGTAGAGCAGTGGCGAGGCCCCGCTGCGGTGCTGGCAACGTTCCACCTCACCCACAAAAATCACGTGGTCGCCTTCTTCGTACTGGCTGCGGTTGAAACATTCAAACACCGCAACGGCACCGTCCAGCAGCGGTGCACCACCAGCGCCTTCGCTGAAGGCCACGCCGGTCCAGCGGTCCACGTCTTTGGCGGCAAAACGCTCGGCCAGGGCGCGCTGGTCGGCCCCCAGCACGTTGATGGCGTAGTGCGAACCGCTGGCGAAGGTGGCCATGGAGCCCGCAGCCCGCGACAGGCTCCACAGCACCAGGGGTGGCGACAGGGACACCGAATTGAAGGAGTTGGCGGTCAGGCCCACCAGACTGCCATCGGCCGCGCGTGCGGTGACGATGGTGACGCCGGTGGCGAACATGCCCAGTGCATCGCGGAAGGCGCGTGTGCTGGGGGGAGGGAGGGGCATCAAGGGACCAGGGGTGTCGGGCATGGGGGGCCTGTAGTATGCCCGCAGCGCCTTGGCAGGGCGTACCATGGGGCCATGTTGCCGCGATTCACCACGCTGGGCCGAGGCCCTGTTCTGCTGATGTTGCACGACGTGGACGCCAGCCACGTGGCGTTTGCGCCTCAGGTCGAAAGCTTTGCCTTGCAAGGCTACCAGGCGGTGGCTTGGGACATGCCCGGCTACGGACACAGCCCACCCGTTGAGCCCTACGACTTCAAGGGCCTGGCCGCGCGCTGTGTGGCCCTGATCGAAGCGCTGACGCAGCGCCCGGACGGCTCGCACGCCTCGGTGATCCTGCTGGGGCAGGGCATGGGCGGCATGGTGGCGCAAGAGGTGGTGTTGCGCCGCCCCGATCTGGTCAACCGCTTGATTTTGAGCGGCTCGCTGGCCAGTTTTGTCGACCTGCCAGCGGCTCAGCGCGAGGCTTATGCGAGTGAGCGCACCGCACCCCTGGATGCCGGCCTGAACATGCGCGATCTGGCACAGCGCCTGGTGCCCCGGCAGGTGGGACCGGGTTCGCTGCCCGAGGGCGCACAACTGGCCGAGCACGCCCTGGGCGGCGTGTTTGTGTCCACCTACCGCAGGGCGCTGGATGCCCAGTCACGCTTTGACCGCCACGCCGCCTTGGCCCATGTGCGGGTGCCCACGTTGTTGCTGACGGGTGAATTCGACGGCGTCGCCACCCCTGAGCGGGTGCAGGCCATGGCGCTTGATCTGCCCCTGGCGCACTGCGCCGTGCTCTCCGGGGTGGGCCGATGGCCCAACCTGGAGGCCCCCGACGACTTTGATGCGGCGGTGCTGTCTTTTCTGGCCGACACCGCCCCGGGCATGCGCACCAGCGGCACGCTGCACTGAAGCCGCCTCAGGCGGCGACGCTGTGCCGCTTCCAGTTGGTCGCCAGGCTGCTGGCGCCCGATTCCATGCCGTGGAACTTGAAGTTCATGGCCGGCACCTCGCCGCTGATCAGCTCGGCCAGGGCGCGGCCCGAACCGGCGCCGTGGGTCCAGCCCAAGGTGCCGTGGCCGGCATTGACCCACAGCTTGCCCACCTGGGTGCGGCCAATCAGAGGGATGTTGGTGGGGGTGGCCGGGCGCAGGCCGGTCCAGAACTGCGGGTCGCCGCCTTCTTCGGGCGTGCGGGTGTCGGCCACGCCGGGGAAGACTTCCTCAATGCGGCGCACCAGCATCTGGCAGCGCTTTTTGGCCAGCGGCGTGTCCAGCGACAGGTCGAAACCGCCCAGCTCGATGGTGCCGGCCACACGCAGCTGGTTGCCCAGGCGCGAAATGGCGATCTTCAGGCCGTCGTCGATCATGCTCACGCTGGGCGCCAGCTCGGGCTTGAGCAGCGGCAGTGTGGCGCTGTAGCCCTTGCCGGGATAGATGGGCACGTTGACGCCCACGGTGCGCAGCAGCGGCGTGGTGTAGGAGCCGCAGGCGGCGACAAACGCATCGCCCACGACGGTGCGCACTTCGCCGCTGCGGCGGTCGCGCACGCGCACGTTTTGCATTTCACCGCCTGCCGTGTTGAGCTGCTCGATGTCGTGGCCGAACAGCAGGCGCGCGCCTTTTTGTTCGCACAGGTCGGCGAGTTTCTGGGTGAACACGCGGGCGTCGCCGTGTTCGTCGGAGGGGGTGTAGGTGCCACCCACAATGCGGTCGCCAAAGGCGCGCAGCGCCGGTTCGATGTTCAGCAGCTCGTCGCGCGAGATCACCCGGCGCTTCACGCCATGGCGGCCCATCACCTCGGCCGCGCTGGCCGCGCCGTCGAACGATTGGGTGTCGGTGTAGTAATGCGCAATGCCACGCTCCAGGCGGTTGTATTCGATGCCGGTGGTGGCCACCATGTCCTTGAGCGTGGCGTGGCTGAAGGCGCCCAGCGCCACCAGTTGGGCCACGTTGCGCTCGAAGGCGGCGTCGTTGCACTGGCCCAGGAATTGCAAGCCCCACTTCCACTGGTCCCAGTCGAGTTGCGGGCGGAACAGCAGCGGTGAAGTGGGCGAAAACATCCACTTGAGCGCCTTCAGCGGCGCCTCGCGGTTGGCCCAGGGCTCGCAGTAGCTCACCGAAATCTGCGCCGCGTTGGCAAAGCTGGTTTCCAGGGCCGCGTCGTTCTGGCGGTCCACCAGCGTGACCTCGTGGCCGCGCTCCAGCAAATGCCAAGCGGTGCTCACACCAATGATGCCGGCACCCATCACAACCACTCGCATAGCGTTCACCTTGGAAAAATTTGACTGTTGCGCAGTATGGGAAAAACCGGCTTGAAATTGAAGTGAAATTAAACTAAATTGAAAAACATCAGATTGACTAATGGAAGGATGCCATGAGCACCTTTGACCCCGACGCCCTGGAATGCCTGGCCGCCATCATCGAAGAAGGGGGCTTTGAGCGCGCCGCTCAGCGCTTGTCCATCACCCAGTCGGCGGTGTCGCAGCGCCTGCGTGCGCTGGAGGCGCAGGTGGGCACGGTGCTCATCGTGCGCAGCCGCCCGCTCAAACCCACGCAGGCGGGGCAACTGCTGCTCAAACACGCGAAGATGATGCGCCTGCTGCGCGCCGACCTGGAGCGCGACCTGAAAGAACTGGCGCCCAGCTCCACCGGCGGCGGGCGGGATGACGAGCGCATCTCGGTGGCCATCAACGCCGACAGCATCGCCACCTGGGCGCTGGGCGCGCTCACGCCGTTGGCGCAGAGTGGCCTGCCGATTGAAATCATCCACGACGACCAGGATTTCACCCAGGAATGGCTGCGCGAAGGCCAGGTGCTGGGTTGTGTCACCTCCATTGGCCAGGCCTTGCGCGGCTGCAAGATGGACGCGTTGGGCACCATGGACTACGTGGCTGTGGCCTCACCCGCCTTTGCCGAACGCCACCTGCCGGCCGGCCTGAACGCCCACAATTTCCACCAGACGCCCTTCATTACCTTCAACCGCAAGGACGACATGCAGCGCGAATTTGTGGCGCGCGCCTTCGGGCTGCAACGGGTCATCTTGCGGCAGATTTATGTGCCTTCGTCCGAGGGGCAGGTGATGGCGGTCCAGCGTGGCTGGGGCGTGAGTGTGGTGCCCGAACTGCTGGTGCGCGAGCGGCTGGCGCGCGGTGTGCTGGTCAACGTGGCGCCCACACACGCGCAAGGCGTCAAGCTGTATTGGCACTGCTGGAACCTGGCCTCCGACGTGCTCGATGGCCTGAGCGCGGCCTTGCGGCGCGAGGCGGCCACGCAGTTGCGCCAGACGTGAAAAAGCCCGCTGGCGCAAGCGCCGGACGGGCTTTTTTTCGGCCAGCGTTTACTTGGGCATCACCACGGTGTCGATCACGTGGATCACACCGTTGCTGGCCACCACGTCGGTTTTCACCACGTTGGCGGCGTCCACTTTCACGCCACCCATGGTGCTGACGGTCAGCTCGCTGCCTTGCACCGTTTTGACCTTGCCGGCTTTCACATCGGCGGCCATCACCTTGCCGGGCACCACGTGGTAGGTCAGCACCTTGGTCAATGCGGCCTTGTCTTTCAACAGGGCATCCAGTTGGGTTTTCGGGATTTTGGCAAAGGCTTCGTCGGTGGGGGCGAAGACGGTGAAGGGGCCAGGGCCCTTGAGCGTGTCCACCAGGCCGGCAGCTTGCACCGCGGTCACCAGGGTTTTGAACGACCCGGCCGAGACGGCTGTGTCAACGATGTCGGCGGCTTGTGCGGCCAGGGCGCTCAGGCCCATCACGGAAGCGATCAGCAGTTTTTTCATGGTCAGTCCTGTTGCAGTGGTTGGTTGAAGGGAAAAGGGAGATTTCAGGGCGTGCTCAGGCAGGTGCCGTGGGCAGGATCACTTTGTCGATCACATGGATCACGCCGTTGCTGGTGAGCACATCGGTGGCCACAATGTTGGCTTTTCGGCCCAGCTGGTCGGTGATGGCCAGATCGCTGCCGACCGTGAACGTGGCGCCCTGCAGCGAAGTGATGGGCGTGTTCAGCGGCACCTGCGCCTTGAACACGCGGCTGGGCACCACGTGGTAGGTCAGCACGGCGGTCAGCAGCGCGGTGTTGGCGAACAAGGCCTCTTTGGTCGTGCCCAGTTCGGCCAGCGCGGCGGCGAAGGCCGCGTTGGTGGGCGCAAAAACGGTGAAGGGGCCGGTCGCGCTCAGCGCGTCCACCAGGCCAGCGGCTTGCACCGCTTCGACCAACAGCGTGAATTCCGGCGCCGAGGCGATGGCGGTTTGCACAATGGTTTTGTCGGCCGGCAGGATGACCTTGTCGATCACGTGGATCACGCCGTTGCTGGCCGCCACATCGGTGCCGGTGATGTTGGCCACCCGGTTGCGGCCGTCGGTGATTTTGAGGCCGCTGTTCGATTCGATTTTGAACACGCCGCCCTGCACCGTGGTGATGGGTTGGCCCAACACGCCGGCCACCGCGCTGGCTTCCACCTTGGCGGGCAGCACGTGGTAGGTCAAGACGGCCGTGAGCAATGCCTTGTCCGCCAGCAGGGCTTCTTTGGTCACACCCAGCTCGGTGAGCAGCGCGGCGAAGGCCGCATTGGTGGGTGCAAACACGGTGAAGGGGCCGGTGCCGCTGAGGGTGGTGGCCAGATCGGCTGCGACCACGGCCTCGACCAGGATGCTGAAGTCGGGCAGGCTTTGTGCCACCTCCACGATGTTTTTTGATGGGTTGTGGTCGTCGTCGCCACCGCCACAGGCGGACAGCAGGGCAGAACCGGCGCCGGCGGCGGCCAGCATCAACAGGGAACGGCGGGGAATGCGCATGGGTGCCTCACAGGTGGTTGAACAACATGGCTCGCGGGCGTGCGGCCAACTTGCGAGGATGAATACTAACCAATCAGAATCAAAAGTGACTAATCAGTATAAATTCACTCAAATGAGTGGGGATATAGACTTGCGCGTTAATTTGGTGCACCATCAGCAGCAGGAGAAATGTGGGATGTCCTCAGCCGTATTGAAATCGCCCCCTGCCAAGCGCAGTTTTCGGGAGCAAATGCACCAGGCGCGTGAAGACGCGATCATCCAGGCCGTCAACCGCCTGTTGGCCGAAAAAGGGTTTGACGCCATGACGGTGGACGAGGTAGCCGCCGAGGTGGGCATCGCCAAGGCCAGCCTGTACAAACACTTTTCCAGCAAGGAAGATTTGGCCGCTGCGGCGATGGTGAAGGTGATGTTGCGCGCGGTGGCGTTTCTCGACAGCCTCGACACCTCGGAGCGCCCCATCGACCTGCTCAAGGCGGTGGCGCGCTGGACCATGGAGGTGCAGTTGGCGGGCGAGATGCCTTCGTTGCCGAGCGAAAACTCCGCGCTGCGCGGCGCCTTGATGGTGAACACCGCGTACATGGACGGCTTGATGCAGGTCAGCGACCGACTGGGCGCCTGGATTGAAGCGGCTCAGGCCGATGGCAGTCTCAACCGCAACCTGCCGCCGATTGCCGTGCTCTACACCCTGTACGCACGGGCGTGTGATCCGGTGCTGGGTTTCTTGCGGGCCAGTGGCACCCACAGCGACAGCGAGATCATCGACATGGTGATGACCAGCTGCTTTGAGGGCTTGAACGCGCGCTGACGCGGCCGGGTATCAGCGGTGGGGCGCGGCGCCGCCCGACCAGATGTCGTCGAGGTCGGGGAAGGGCCAGTCGGCTGGGTCTTCGCGGCCGAGGATTTGTATTTTGGTGTTGGGGGCCGACAAGTCCACCTCCTGCAGCGGCAGGCGCTCCTGGTGGCGCAGCGAGTAGAACACCTTGACGATGGGCTTGAGCAGCGAACGTTGTGACTGGTCAATCACCACCGCCAGTTTCTCGTTGTTGAGCTTGACCAGCGAGCCCACCGGGTAAATGCCCAGGCTGCGCACAAAGGCCTGAAACACACGCGGATCAAAATGCCCGCCGGTCCACTTGGCCATGCGGCTGAGCGACTCGGCCGGGTCCCAGCCCGCCTTGTAGGGGCGGTTGGAGGTGATGGCGTCGTACACGTCGCACACCGCGCCCATGCGGGCCATCAGGCTGATCTGGTCGCCGGCCAGTTTGTTGGGGTAGCCGGCGCCATCCATCCGCTCGTGGTGGTGCAGGCACACGTCCAGCGCCACCGGGTGGCTCACGCCGCTGTCCTTGAGCAACTGCCAGCCCTTGTGCGGGTGGCTTTTCACCAGCTCAAATTCGTCATCGGTCAATCGGCCGGGTTTGTTGAGCACGGCCATGGGCACCAGGGCCTTGCCGATGTCGTGCAGCAGGCCGGCAAAACCCGCGTCGCTCACCTGTTCGTCGCTGAGCTTGAGCTGGCGCCCGACCGACACCATCAGCGCACACACGGCCACCGAGTGCATGTAGGTGTAGTTGTCTGCCGTTTTGAGCCGCGCCAGGCTGATGAGCGCGCTGCCGTTGCGCATCACCGAATCGGTGATGTCTTGCACCAGACCGCGCACTGTGCCGGTGTCGATGGCGCGGCCCATGCGGACCTCGCTGAACATGCGCGTCATTTCCTCGCGCGCAGACAGGCAGACGCTGGCGGCACGGGCCATTTCTTCGCGCAGGCCACACGCGATGGGGCGCTCCGCAAGCAGCGTTTCGGACGGCACATCCGGCGCCGGTTCGTCGGGCGTCGCAGACGGCGCGTCGAATGTCAGCACCTCGACATCCAGCCCTTGGCTGGTGTCTATCCACACGCCGGTCACCCACTGACCATCACGCGGGCCAGATCGCGCGGCTCTTCGAGCACAAAGCGGTTGCGCCAGAAGGGGTGGTCTATCCAGGACCCCTCGAAGCCCTGGATGTACATGCCCAGCCGCAACTGATCGGGGCGGATCTGCTTGAGCAAGTGCCTACCCTGCCCGGTCTGACAAGGGGGATGTCAGCGCACCAGCAGGACGGGCGTGCCGCAGTGCGCCATGACCTTGGTGGCCACCGAGCCCATGACCAGGTTGCCCAGGGCGCTGTGGCCGTGCGAGCCCATGATCACAAGATCGAACTTGCCGCTGTCGGCGGTCTTGGCGATCAGCTCGCCCGGATGGCCGACTTTGCTGACGGTGTCGGGCTCAATGCTGTGGCGCTTGAGAAACTTGACCACGGGGCCAAACACCTTGGTGGCTTCTTCCTCGTGGTAGCTCTTGACCACTTCGGCACCCACGGCCGCGCGGGCGCGCGGGGGCAACGGCAGCTGCACGTTGAGCAAGGTGAACTGGTTGTTGGTGCCAAACATCTCGGCGTGGGTGGCCAGGTAGGCAAGCATCTTCTTGGTGTACGGGCTGCCATCAACGGCGAGAAGGATTTTCATGGGTTTGGCTCCAGGGTTTGACAGAGTGCGCTTGAGTGTAAATGTTTGACACAGGGGCTTGTTGTTTTCGGTCAAGCTGCAAGCGCGATGCACTGGCTGGGACGGAAGTCCTTCTGTTCACCCTTGTGCGCATACCCCATGGGGTTGGCCACGACGCGGCAGTTGCCCACGCGGTAGTCGTGCGCACAATGCAGGTGCCCATGCAGCCACAGGTCGGCGTGGGCCAGCATGGGATCCAGCGTGTTGCAGAAGCCGGCCGTGCCGGGTGTGAGGCCGTAGCGCGGGTCCGCGCTGCGCAGGCTGGGGGCGAAATGGGTCACCACCACGGTGTGGCCATCGAAGGGCTGAGACAGTGCTTCGGCCAGCCATTGCTGGCACTGCAGCGCCTGGTCGCGCATGGCGGCTGCGTCGAACAACGCGCCGCCGCGCCGGGTGGCCATGGTGCGCAGGTAGAAGTTGGCGGCGCGAAAGGCTTTGTCGCGTGCCTTCAGCGCCTCGGTGGGCGGCAGCCCCTGGGCCAGGGCGTCGAAGTCGGCCCACAAGGTGGTGCCCACAAAACGCACGCTGCCCAGGCGCCACTGTTCGCGTTCCAGCCACACCAGACCCAGGCGGTCGCAGGTGTGGCGCAGGTTGGTGTGGGCTTCGTCGAAATCCAGTGCGTCGTATTCGTGGTTGCCGGGCACAAACAGCACGGGCACCGGCCAGCCGGCAAACTGTGGAAGTGGTGAAAAGCGCTGCAGACCCCAGTCGGGCTCGGTCAGCGCGTGGCCGTCGCGACGTGTCTGGTACGAGCCGATGTCGCCGGCCAGCACCAGCAGATCGGCGCCGGGCGCGGGTTCGATCTGCAGGTGCGGGTTGGACTCCAGGTGCAAGTCGCTCAGCAGTTGGATGTTCATGGCGCGGCCACCGGAGCCACCTGGCGGTTGTTCTGGGCGGTGCGCCGAACGGCTTCGCGTAGCCAGCGGTGGGCGCTGCTGGCCTGGTGCTGGCGGTGCCACAACGCATCCACATGCACGGCCGGCACGTCCAGCGGCAGCGGTCGCCACACCAACTGGTCGGCCACACCGGTGCCGCCGATGAAGTGGCGTGGCAACACGGTCAGCAGGTCGGAGCTGGCCACGACCAGGCCGGCGGTGAAGAACTGGTTGACCGTGAGCACCACACGCCGTTTGCGCGAGACGGCGGTCAGCGCCTCGTCCACAAAACCGACCGGGCGCCCGGAAAAACTCACCAGCAGGTGGCGCGCGGCGCAGTAGTCGTTCAGGCTCAGCGCGCCTTGGGCCAGCGGGTGGTGTTTGCGCATGACCACCACGTACTCACCGTCGTACAGGCGCTCGTACATGAAGCGTGGGTTGCTCTCTTGCAGGTGCTGGGCGCCCAGTTCGGCCAACACGCCAGGAAAGTGGCCGATGGCCAGGTCGACCTCGCCCGACTCCAGCAACTGGCGCGGGTCGCGCGTGGTCAGCGGAACGACCCGCAGCGTCACGCCCGGGGCTTCGCTGGCCAGCACGTCCACCAGGCCGGGAATCACCTTGGCGGCGGTGGCGTCGGCCATGGTGAACACAAACGCGTTCTGGGCCAGGGCGGGGTTGAAGTCGCCCGGGGCCAGCGCCTCGCGCAACTGGTGCAGCGCGTCGCGCACGCTGGGCCACAGCATCAAGGCGCGTGGGGTGGGTTCCACACCGTAGCCGGCGCGCAACACCAGCTCGTCGCCCAGCAGGTCGCGCAGGCGGCGCAAGGCGTTGCTCACGGCCGGCTGGGTCATGGACAGGCGTTGCGCCGCGCGCGTCAGGTTGCGCTCGGCCATCACCTCGTCGAACACCCGCAGCAGGTTCAGGTCCAGGGTGCGGAAGTTGAGTTCATTCATTTGGCTTGTGAATGTAAGCCATCACAAGAATAAATTTGCAAATACCTGGGGTTAACCCTAGGATTCACCTGTCCAAAAGACATTTCTTCAAGGAGTTTGCCATGAGCACCGTCGTTTCTTCTTCCCCTGTTGCTTTGAGTGGCCGCACCAACGAAGCGGTTGTGCGCCCGACCAACGAAGGCGCCCGTGGCTTGGCGGCTTTGCTGCTGGCGGCCGTGGTGGCCGCGTTGGTGGTGGTGGCCGATCAGGTGATCGAGTCCTGGGTGGATGGCCATGTGTTCCTGGCCTGGGTGCTGCTGTGGGCGGTGGTGTTTGCCGCCACCCTGGTGTTTGCCGGCACCGCCCGTCGCATGGGTTTGCGTGCCATGGCAGCGCTCAACCGCTGGTCGGTGGCTGCAGCACAACGCCGCGCCGAAGCCCGCATGTGGGAGATCGCCAAAACCGATTCGCGCGTGATGAGCGAGTTGGTGGCCGCACAACAGCGCGCCGATGTGGACGCGCCCGCCACTGTGGTGCCCGACAGCGAAGCCCTGTTGCGCCTGGCCCGCAGTCAGATGCCGGCAGGCCGCCGCCGCGCCGTGTTCTATTGCTGAGCCGCTGACGCACCATAAAAAAAGGCCACCGGGGCAACCCGGTGGCCTTTTTGCTGTCCGCTTGTGGCCTGTGTGACCTTATGCGGCGGCCAGGCGCTGCTCGATCTGCGCCTTGGTGGCAACCAGCTCCTGGGGCAGGTGGTAGGCCAGCTGGGTGAACAGCTCGCTGTGCAGGGCCAGCTCGGCCTGCCAGTCGGCCTTGTCGATGTGGGTCACCGAGTCGAACTGGGCACGGTTGAAGTCCAGGCCGCTCCACTCGATTTCCTCAAAGGTGGGGCTGACGCCAAACAGGTTGTCCTGGCCTTGCACCTTGCCTTCGATGCGGTCGAGCATCCACTTGAGCACCCGCATGTTTTCGCCGTAGCCAGGCCAGACGAACTTGCCGTCGGCGCCCTTGCGGAACCAGTTGACGCAGAAGATCTTGGGCAGGGTGTGACCCAGGCTTTCCAGCTTGTGCTCCATGTCCAGCCAGTGCTGGAAGTAGTCACTCATGTTGTAGCCGGTGAAGGGCAGCATCGCGAACGGGTCGCGGCGCACCACGCCCTGGGCGCCAAAGGCGGCAGCGGTGGTTTCCGAACCCATGGTGGCGGCCATGTAGACGCCTTCCATCCAGGTGCGGGCTTCGGTCACCAACGGCACGGTGGTGCTGCGGCGGCCACCGAAGATGAAGGCGTCGATGGGCACACCGGCCGGGTCGTCCCAGGCCGGGTCGAGCGCGGGGTTGTTGATGGCGGCCACGGTGAAGCGCGCGTTGGGGTGGGCGGCCTTGGCGCCGGTTTCTTTTGCGAGCTGCGGCGTCCAGTCCTTGCCCTGCCAGTCGATGGCGTGGGCCGGGGCATCGCCCATGCCTTCCCACCACACGTCGCCGTCGTCGGTGAGGGCCACGTTGGTGAAGATCACGTCCTTGGTCAGGCTGGCCATGCAGTTGGGGTTGGTCAGCGTGTTGGTGCCAGGGGCGACGCCGAAGTAGCCGGCTTCGGGGTTGATGGCGTACAGCTTGCCGTCGGCGTGGGGCTTGATCCAGGCGATGTCGTCGCCGATGGTGGTGACGGTCCAGCCGTTCAGACCTTGCGGCGGGATCAGCATGGCGAAGTTGGTCTTGCCGCAGGCGCTGGGGAAGGCCGCGGCCACGTGCGACTTCTTGCCCTCGGGAGAGGTCACGCCCAGGATCAGCATGTGCTCGGCCAGCCAGCCCTGGTCGCGGCCCATGGTGGAGGCGATGCGCAGGGCCAGGCACTTCTTGCCCAGCAGGGCGTTGCCACCGTAGCCCGAGCCGTAAGACCAGATCTCGCGCGTTTCGGGGTAGTGGACGATGTATTTGGTGGTCGGGTTGCAAGGCCACGACACGTCGGCCTGGCCTTCGGCCAGCGGTGCGCCCACGGTGTGCACGCAGGGCACGTACTCGCCGTCCACGCCCAGCACGTCGTACACCGCCTTGCCCATGCGGGTCATGATCTTCATGTTGGTGACCACGTAGGGGCTGTCGGTCAGTTCCACGCCGATCTGGGCGATGTGCGAACCCAGCGGGCCCATGCTGAAGGGGATCACGTACATGGTGCGCCCAGCCATGCAGCCGTCGAACAGGGGCTGGAGCGTGGCGCGCATGTCGGCCGGGGCTTTCCAGTTGTTGGTCGGACCGGCGTCTTCCTGCTTTTCAGAGCAGATGAAGGTGCGGTCTTCCACGCGGGCCACGTCGGACGGGTCGGACCAGGCCAGGTAGGAGTTCGGGCGTTTGGCGGGGTTCAGGCGCTTCAGGGTGCCGCTGGCCACCATCTGCTCGCACAGGGTGTTGTATTCGGCTTCGCTGCCGTCGCACCAGTGGATGCGCGCGGGTTTGCACAGGGCGGCCATGTCGGCCACCCAGGCGATGAGGCGGGCGTTCTTCACAAAGGCGGGCGCCTGGATGGTCAGGCCCTGCATGGCGGGAGAATTCATGTGGTCAGCTCCAAAGTAAAAAAGCGGAATCTTGAAAAACGTCGCTTCAAACCGTGGAGGGAGCGCCTGTGCGAGAACACAGGTTGAGACGTTTTTCAGTATCCCCTTCTCTGCTGAGGGACTGCGTCTCGGTCGGCGCCCGGAGGGCTGCGTGCTGGGTGCAGGGTGCAGCGCGAAAAGCCAAAACCCCGCGTCGGTAAACCCGGGTTTTGGCCCGCGTGTCGGCCAAGGAGGGGTATTTTATGAAAGCAGGGTGGCAGTTACCTGACGGGTACATGCAAAACTTGCATGACCCTATGCTACCGCTTGTTCAGCGGTAGAAGGCCTCAACCGCACCCTTGAGTTTGATCATCAGCGGCTGGCCTTTGCGGTCCACCGTTTTGCCGGCAGGCACGCGTATCCAGCCTTCGCTGACGCAGTATTCCTCAACGTCGAAACGTTCTTTGCCGTTGAAACGGATGCCGATGTCGTGTTCGAAAACCGCCGCCACGTGGTGTGGGCTGCGCGGGTCGATGGAGAGGTGATCGGGCAGCGCGGGGCGCTCGGAGGGGGTGGCGGCGGTGTCGTTCATGGCGGCAATTGTCGCCGAGCCGTCGCCCACACCCATCACTGCGGCAGGGCAGGGCGCAGCCCGGCGCGCGTGGGTGCGGGCACCAAGGTGGCGCCGCTGGCGGGCGCGCGCCGTTGCTGCTGCTGTTGTTCGCGCATCTGGCGCCGCAGGCCCACCGCGTCGGTGGTCGCCGCGCCGGTGCCACCGTTGTCGATGCGGAACACCGCCACCGTTTCGGTGGTGTTTTGGGCCAAGCCTTCGAGCGATTGCGCCGAGGCGGCGATTTCTTCCACCAGCGCCGCGTTCTGCTGGGTGATGGTGTCGAGTTGCGCCACCGCCGCGTTGATCTGCGAGATGCCCGTCAGCTGCTCTTTGGCGGCGTTGCTGATTTCGTCCACCAGCACATTGACCCGGCGCACCCCTTCCACGGCTTCGCTCATGGTTTTGCGTGCGGCCTCCGATTTGGTGTGGCCGGCCTCCACCTTGCTGGCCGAATCCTCGATCAGTGTTTTGACCTCTTTGGCAGCGGTGGATGTGCGCTGCGCCAGCGTGCGCACCTCGCTGGCCACCACCGCAAAACCCCGGCCCTGTTCGCCCGCACGCGCCGCCTCCACGGCAGCGTTCAGCGCCAGGATGTTGGTCTGGAACGCGATGCTGTCGATCACCTGTGTGATCTCGCTGATGCGGCGCGACGATTCCTGGATCGCCCGCATGTTGGTGCCGACCTCGTTGACGGCCTCGCTGCCGCGTTCGGCGATGTCGCGCGCCTGCGCCGACAACTCGCTGGCCTGGCGGGCCGACTCGGCGGACTGGCGCACCGTGCCCGTGATCTCTTCCATGGAGGCGGCGGTCTGCTCCAGGTTGCTGGCCTGGGCCTCGGTGCGCTGGCTCAGGTCCAGGTTGCCGCTGGCGATCTCGGCCGTGCCCATCACCATGGCCCCGCTTTGCTGGCGGGCGTCGCGCACCACCGAACGCAGGTTCACCCCGAGTTGGCTCAGCGCCACCTGAAGGTCGCCGAGCTGGTCGCTGCGGGTGTGGGCCACCGACTGGGTGAGGTCGCCCGCCGCCATGCTGTTGGCCGCATTGATCAGGGCACCCAAGGGGGCGGTGATCAAATGGGTGAGGTACCACCAGAAGCCCACCAGCAAGGCCAGTTTGGCACCGAGGTTGAGCGCGCTCATCAGCCCGCCCGAGGCCGGCAGCACCAGGTTGACGCCCTGGCCGACCAGCACCAGCGCCAGCAGCACCACCAGCATCTTGGCGGACAGGCTCAGACGCGTCATTTCGGCCAGGCGCCCGGCCAGCGTGTGTTTCACCAGGCGCCCGTTTTTGAGCGTGTGCACCAGGCGGCCACTCTCCTTTTCGGCGCGCATGGTGGCATAGAGCTGTTCGGCGGACTGGATCTGTTCGCGTGTGGCTTCGGTGCGCACCGACATGTAGCCGATGGGCTGGCCGTTTTGCAGCAGGGGCGTGGCGTTGGCCATCACCCAGTAGTGGTCACCGTTTTTGCGCCGGTTCTTCACCGCCGCCGACCAGGGGCGCCCACTGGCGATCGTGTCCCACATGTCGCGGTAGGCCTCCTCCGGCATGTCGGGGTGGCGCACGATGTTGTGGGGCTGGCCGAGCAGTTCTTCCTTCTCGTAGCCGCTGACCTCGATGAAGATCGGGTTGCAGTAGAGGATGCGCCCCTTGGTGTCGGTGGTTGACACCAAGGTTTGGCCGGTGGGAAACGGATGTTCCTGGCCACTGACGGGCAAATTGACGCGCATGATTCCTCCACTGTTGTGACAACATGCACAGGACGCGATACCTTGTGGCTTTCATGACCACCAACCTTCCCCTGCGCTGCAAGCTTCTTCGTTGAGCAAAGGTTAACTGGCCGAAACAATATGCGCAAGCTGATTCTGAGGAGAATGTCATGGCCTTGCAGTACACCTACGTGGCGCCACGCTTGCCCGAGAACAAGATGCGTATCTACCCCACCCAGGTGATCAACATCATCGGTGGGCCGGGCAGCGACAAATCGCTGTACACCGCCGCCATCGTGCTCAGCCTGCACCAGCGCCACCTCACCGTGGAAACCGTGCCCGACTACGCCAAGGCCCTGGTTTGGCAGAAAGACCTGGAAGCCTTGCGCAACCAGTACCTGATCGCACACCAGCAGAACACCATGCTGAGCATTCTGGACGGCCAGGTGCAGTATTTGGTGACCGAGTGTTCGCTGCCCCAGTTGCTCTATTACAACGAGACCTACCCCGACAACATCTGTGATGTGGCCAAGACACGCAAACAAATCCTGGCCTGGCACCAGCAATACAAAAACGTGAACGTGCTGGTGCAGCGCGATCCCGACAAAAAATACGTGCGCAGCGGTCGCCTGCAAGACGAAGACCAGGCGCGTGCCGTGGATGCGGGCCTGCGTGGCTGCCTGAACCGCGAAGGCATCAAGTTCACCCCGTTGCCGCCGTCCGTCTCAGCGATAGAGCAGTTCGCCGCCACCCTGGTCTGATCGCGCGCAAGCCGCCTGACGGGCGGCGTCTTCGCCCGGCGGCGCTTCAAGCCAGATCAGGATGGCCGGCCGGCCGTTGTGGTCGGTGGGCACGGCGGTCATCCAGAACGCGTGGACGGTGGCGTCGGCGCCGTGCAGGCGCAGTGTGTGGGCGGTCACATGGCCCTCGTTTGCCACCCGTTCTTCGAGGCGCGCAGGTTCGGCGGGGTCCTCAAACAACAGCGCGGCCTGTGTGCCCAGCCGCACGCCGAGCAGGTCGCTGCACCGCCGGTTGGCGTAGACCACGCGGCCCGAGTCGGTGATCAGCACCGGTACGGGCGACACATCCAGCACCTGTTGCAGCCGGCCTTGGGCTGGCTGGTGGTCGCTCACGTCGGTGCTGATGGCGCAGGTGGCGTAAGGGCGTTGGTCTTCGTCGCGCAAGAGAAACTGCGTGACCTGATGCGTGTGCGCACCGCTCGCGTCGCTCAGGGTTTGTTCGAAAACCTGTGCCCGGCCGGACGTGGCCAGGCGCTCGTCCACCGCACCGTAGAGCCGCTGAACGTCCAGCGGCAACAGTTCGGCATCGGTTTTGCCCAGCGATTCGCCGGGCCGCAACATGTGCAGCCGGTCAAAGGCGGGGTTGGTCATCAGGTGGCGTCCGGCCATGTCGCGCACGCGCACCGGGGCCGGGTAGGCGTCGAGCACGTCCTGGTTGCATTTCTGCTGGCGCCGCAGTTCGGTGACGTCTTCCGCACAGGTGTGGATGTGGACCACCCCGTGGCGCCCGGCTTCGCCACCGGCCAGTCGCACTTGCGAGCGCGAGCGCAACCAGCGGGTGTGGCCATCGCGCTGCACCCGACACAGCGTTTCCAGGTTCACCTGGGGCGCCCCCCGGCGCACGCTGCCCGTCGCCTGCGTCAAGGCCAGGTTGGTCTGCCGCAAATCGTCTGGATGGATGTGGCGCCAGCCCGCCTGCGCATCGAATTGCAGGTCGTCCAGGCGCACCCCCAGCAATTCGGCCATGCGCGGGTTGACAAAACGGGCCAGCAGTTGGCCTTCGGCGTCTTCTTCCACGTGCGAAATGCCCACCGGCAACAGGTTGGTCAGGGTCAGCAACTGGCTTTGTGCCTCCAGGCCGTCCAGCATGTCCGCTTCCAGCCGTTCGACATGGCGCCGGTGGCGGCGTGCGCGCCACGCTGCCTGCCCCACCGCGCCAGCGCCCAGCAGCAGCACGGGCAGCACCAGCTGTGGCCAGCCGGGCGCCGATTTGGGCCCTGGGTCCACCCAGGCCGGTGGCGGCACCAACGGCGACGTGGTCTGGACCAGCGAGGCATCGTCCGCCGATGTGTTCAGGTGGGCGACGTACCCGATGCCCACGGCCAGCGCGGCGACCGAGAGCCAGCCCAGCAACATCCAGCGTTTGTTGTGCATGCGTTCCTCCTGGCAATCTGCCAAAACCGGGTTCAGGGATTGAACCGGGCGGCGGCTGGCGCATGTCTCTGAGCCTGACCGGGCAGTGCAACGCGGCGCTGGGACAGCGCCGGGCGTAAAGTGAATTTGTGTAACTTTACTGGAATTGCCGCTTTTTCAACAACACAAATTGAATCATTTTTTCAATTTGGTCGGCGACGGGCGGCACCTAAAACAAAACGG
>NZ_JBHTBZ010000049.1:29444-69265 GCF_042665235.1 Hydrogenophaga defluvii
CACCGGCCACCGGCAGGACCACCGGCATCATGGGGACGATGGACTCGATGACATCTTGCGGTTGGTCGTGCGAATCGTGGGCGGCAGGCTTGGACATGTTGCGTTCCTTGGCAGTCGGTGAAGTTGGCGGCATTTTACCGTTCTAAACCACCGCCGCGTCAAAGCCAGCGGCCAGCAGATGGGCCAGCACCTGATCGACGTGCTCGCGCCCGCGGGTCTGCAACACCAGTTCAATTTCCACGTTCTGCGCCGCCAGCAAGGTGAACGCGCGCTGGTGGTGCACCTCGTTGATGTTGGCCCCCACCTCGGCCACCAAGGCCGCGATGCGGGCCAGGTTGCCCGGCACGTCGCGCGCGCTGACCTTGATGCGCACCAGTCGGCCGGCGCGCACCATGCCACGCTCGATGATGGAGGCCAGCAGCAGCGGATCGATGTTGCCGCCGCACAGCACCAGGCCCACCTTTTTGCCGGCAAACCGCTGTGGGTGTTTGAGCAGGGCGGCCAGGCCGGCGGCGCCGGCGCCTTCCACCAGTGTTTTCTCAATCTCCAGCAGCATCACGATGGCTTGCTCGATGTCGCCTTCGTCGACCAGCAGCCAGTCGTCCACCCGGGCGCGTGCCAGTGTCATGTTGCGCTCGCCCGGGCTGGCCACCGCAATGCCTTCGGCGATGGTGTTGCTGCCCTGCGGCAAATGCTGGCCGGTCATGGCGTTGACCATGGCGGGAAAACGCTGCGTCTGCACCCCCACCACCTCGATGCCGGGTTTGAGCGCCTTGGCCGCGGTGGCGATGCCGCCGATCAAGCCGCCGCCACCGACGGCGATGGCCAACACATCCAGGTCGGGCTGGGCGCGCATCATCTCCAGGCCCACCGTGCCCTGGCCGGCAATGATGGCGTCGTCGTCGTAGGGGTGCACAAACACCAGGCTTTCGCGGTCGGCCAATGCAAACGCGTGGGCGCGGGCCTCGTCCAGGGTGTCGCCGTGCAGCACCACCTCGGCACCAAAGCCGCGTGTGCGCTCCACCTTCACGCCGGGCGTGAAACGTGGCATCACGATGACGGCACGCAGCCCCAGGCGTTGTGCGTGGTAGGCCACGCCCTGGGCGTGGTTGCCGGCCGACATGGCCACCACACCGCGCGCCCGCTCCTCGGCGCTGAGCTGGCTCAGTTTGTTGCAGGCGCCGCGTTCCTTGAACGAGGCGGTGTATTGCAGGTTCTCGAATTTGAGAAACACCTGCGCCCCGGTGATTTGCGACAGCGTGCGCGACTCCACGCATGGGGTCAGCAAGACCTGGCCGGCCAACCGTTGGGCGGCCGCTTCGATATCGGCGAGTTCAATCATCCCGGCATTGTGACCGCTTGGGGCCTTTGCGCGACACACTTCCCCCCGCGCAAAAGCTGGGGTATGGTTCGCGCAATACAAAGGGCCCGCTGGTGCGCAAGCGCCGGCCGCATGAGACCCGACACGGTCCGCTGTTGTGGCAAGGCTGGAGGTGTTTCGGATGGTCAAACGTTTGGTGGCGTCGGCCGGCAAGCCGATGGCCCAGGTGCGGGGTGTGGGCCGTGGCGACGGCCGCGCGCTGTTGCGGCCGTCGGGCGAAGCGCGCCTGAGTGGGGGGCGCGTGTTCGTGCCGCCCGAGCTGCGCCAGGCGCCGGTGCTGGACCTCATGTGTTCACATTTTGTGCTCACCCTGGCCGCGCGCCAGGGCGCGCGCTTCAACCTGCGGCGCGACCTCAATACCTTGCTCGCCCTGGCCGGGCGCCACCTGGTGTGGCCGCTCACCGTGCTCACCCGCCTGCGCGAATTCCTCACACGGCGCTGCCGCGACAACGAGTTGTGGGCCCACCACGCCGAGCTGCCGCTGGCGGCCTTCATGGAGCGTTTTGGCGTGTGGCGTGGGCCTTACGAAGAAGGCACGCTGTTCTTCTACCTCGACGAATACGCCAAGGAGTCGCCCAAGGATTTGCTCAGCGTGCTGGGTGTGACCGGCGAGTGGCTGGCGCAGGCGCTGAAAAAACAGTCCACGCTGGTGGAAAAGAACATCGACGCCCTGGCCGGCCTGCTGCAGCTCAACCGCGCCGAACGCGCGCTGCTGCTCTACGGCACGCTGGCGCGCTACCAGCGCGACCTGCGCTCCATCCTGGTGGAGTTCAAGGTCAACAACGCGCCCGAGGCCTATGCGGCCATCGCCGATCTGGCGGGCGTGCCACCGGCCGAAGTGGGCGAGGCGTTGCGTGCGGGCTCGCGCCTGGAGCGTATCGGCATGGTGGAGAACCTGATCTCCGAACACAACATCACCGACCTGGCCGACCTCATGAAGGTCAGCGAAAAGCTGCCACCGGTGCTCATGCGCGAGTACCGCGACCAGAACGAGCTGATGGCGGTGTTCACCCGCCCGGCCGCGCGCAGCGCCCTGGGCGTGGCCGATTTCGACTTTGTGCGCGATGAGGTGCAGGTGTTGTGTGCCCTGCTGCGCGAAGCGGTGGCGCGCAAGGAGCCAGGCGTCAACGTCTTGTTGTACGGCCCGCCCGGCACCGGCAAGACCGAGCTGGCGCGGGTGGTGGCCCTCGCCGCCGGGTTGGAGCTGTTCGAGGTGGAGTACGCCGACCGCGACGGCCATTCGCTCAGCGGGCGCGACCGTTACCGCTCGCTGCAGATCGCGCAGGTGTTTCTCAAGGGCACGGCGCGTTCGGCGTTGCTTTTTGATGAGGTGGAAGACGTCTTCCCGCCCATCACCAGCGAGGCCGCGCAATTGTTGGCGCGTGCCGAGCAGGTGAGCGCGCCACACAGCGCCAGCATCAGCGGCAAGGCCTGGGTCAACCAAATCCTGGAAAGCAACCCGGTGCCCACACTGTGGGTGACCAACCGCATCGAACAGATCGACCCGGCTTTTCGGCGCCGTTTTGCATACCACCTCGAACTCACCTCGCCGCCGCCCGGCGCGCGCGAGCAGCTGGTGCGCAAGACGCTGGAAGGTGTGGCGGTGTCGGACACGCTGGTGGCCCGCCTGACGGAACGCAAGGGCTTGACACCCGCGCAGATACGCACGGCCGTGCGCTTCGCCCAACTGGTGGGCACCGACCGGCCCGGCCAGCCCGAGCTGCAGACCGAGGCCTTGATCGAACGCCAGCTGCGCCACGCTGACCATGCCCTGGGCCGCCGCGGTGAGGCCCAGGGTCGCCCCTGCGTGACGCAGTACGACCTCGACATGCTCCACGTCGAGTCGCGCTTCGACATCCCGCGCATCGTCGCCGCGCTCAAGGCGCGTGGCCACGGCACCCTGTGTTTTCACGGCGCACCGGGCACAGGCAAAACCGCGCTGGCCGAACACATCGCGCGTGTGCTCGAACGCCCGCTGCTCATCAAACAGGCCAGCGACATCATGAGCAAGTTTGTGGGCGAGACCGAGCAGCAGATGGCCGCCATGTTTGCCGAGGCCGAGGCCGAAAAGGCGGTGCTGCTGCTGGACGAGGCCGACAGTTTTCTGCAGGACCGGCGCGGCGCGCAGCGCACCTACGAGGTCACCGAAGTCAACGAGATGCTGCAGGGCATGGAGCGCTTTCGCGGCATCTTCGTCTGCACCACCAATTTGCTGGACAGCCTGGACCAGGCGGCCTTGCGCCGCTTCACCTTCAAGATCCAGTTCAAGCCGCTGCGGGCCGATCAGCGAGAGCGCATGTTTGTGGTGGAGGCGCTGGGCGGGCGGCAGGCCGATCTCACCGGCGCACAGCAAGATCGGCTGGCACGCCTGAACGTGTTGTGTCCGGGCGATTTTGCCGCCGTCAAACGCCAGGCCGACATCCTGGCCACCACGCTGGACCCGGACGAATTCCTCGCCCAGCTCGAAGCCGAGCACCGCATCAAGCCGGAAGTGCGTGAGTCGCGCCCCGTTGGTTTTCTGGGCTGAGTGTTTGGCTGCTGTGGTGTGGCGGTGGGGCGGCCTGGCCACTGTCCGGGGGGGGCAGCAGCATCAAAAAATGGCAGCCCACGCCGGGCGCGGCCAGCGCATGCAGTTCGCCGCCGTGGCGCGCCACCACGGTGTGGGCCACCAGCAGCCCCAGGCCCAGCCCGTGGGTGCGTGCGCCACCGGTCTTGCCTCGCGGGCGCACCCAGGTATGGGTGTCCAGCGCGTGGAGGAGGTCGGCCAGGGCCTGGGCTTCCATGCCCGCACCGTGGTCGCGCACCGACCAGGCCACTTGGTGTGTGTGCGGGTCGCGCGCCACGCACACCTCCACCTGGCTGCCAGGCTCGCTGTGCCGCAAGGCGTTGCCCAGCATGTTGACCATGGCCCGGGTCAGCAACTCGGGGTCGCCGTAGAACGCACCGTCCTCGTTCGACGTGCCGCGCTGCACGATCTTGACCTGCGCGGCCTGGGCCTGTGGCCAGCAGCGGTCCACCGCTTCCTGGACCAGGTGTTCCAGCGTGCCGTGCCGCCGGTTGAGGGTGTCTGACTCGGCGCGCAGCAGGTCCACAAAACCTTCGGCCAGACGCAGGGTGCGGTCCACCTGCACCCGGATGCCGCCGTAGAAGCGCTCGTCGGTCATGCCCTCCACACCGTGCTCGCGCAGCTCCAGCAGGCTCAGGATGTTGGACTGGGGCGCCCGCAGATCGTGTGACAAAAAGGCCAGCCAGCGGTCGCGCTGCTGGTGCAGGCGGCGCTGGATCTGGTGCTGGGCTTCCAGGCGTTCCAGCGCCTGGTCCAGCACCTCGACTTTGGCCTGTGGCGCGCGGTCCATCACCTGGGGCGCCAGGGGTTGCAGGCGTGGGTCGGCGTCCATGGGGGATTGCGCCAGCACCTTGTCCAGCCGCTCGATGCGGTGGGCAAACAGGGCCGACAAAGCCTGGGAGCGCCGCCAACTGCACACCAGCAGGAACAGCACCAGGCCCGCCAGGGGTGTGGCTGCCGGCAACCACCAGCCGTGCTGCAGCAAGGTGTAGGCGCTCAGTGTGGTGGTGGCCAGTCCCATGCCCATCACCACTTGGGCGGTGTGTTCGGGGCGGCGCAGGCACAACCATGCCGCCAACCACAGTGGCAGGGCGGCCCAGAGCAAGGCGGCGCCGGCGGGCAGGTGGCGCACCCAGCGCCCATGCTGCAGGTTGTCCAGCACCTGGGCATAGGCGTCGGGCTGGGGCAGCGTGTGGGTGCTGGCGCCCACCCGCACCAGCAGCGGCGGGCCAGCCTGTGCGCCCCCTCGTGGGCCCACCACCACCAGCTTGTTGCGCAGCGCATGGGGCGGCAGCTTGTCCATCAGCACATCGGCGTAGGTCCACACCGGCGGCCCTTGGTCGGTCGCACGCCAGCGCAGAAACAGCTCGGGTGGCCAGCCGTCGCGGGGTGACGCCAGCCTGAGCACTTGCATGGCGTGGTGGACGGTGGTGGTGTTCGCGCCGGGGGCGTGTGGCAGCAGCCGCCGCACGATGCCGTCGCGGTCGGCCGGCAGGGTGGCCGGGTCCGGCATGGGCGGGATGTCCATCAGCACGCTGCGTGGCCCATGGGGTTTGAGGCGTTCCATCAGCTCCAGGCGCCGCATGGGCAGGGCGGCGCAATGGATCAGGTGGCCAGGGCAGGTCTCGTCCAGCGCGATCACCACCACCTCGGCCCAGGTGGGGGGCGCGTCGTGCGCCAGCCATTGGTCATGTGCCAGGGCGTTGGCGTGCCACAGCCCATTCTGTGTGGCCAACCAGGCCACCAGAAAGGGCAACACGGCAGCCGCTGCCATGACTTCGTAGGTGTAGCGACGCAGCGGACCCAGCCGCGCCATGTCGGACGCCCGTCGGCGCAGGCTGTGTGCCGGCGCGCCCGACGGGGCATCTTTTTTCAGTTCCATACCGCTCCCTTGCCACGTGGCGCCAGGCGTCTCGCACTCGGTCTGTGCCGATGTGGGCGCGCTGCTTACCCGTGGTGCGGCGATTCTGCCGCATGGCAGATCAACTGCCACATTTTGTTAAATTGACCGGGGGCGGGTTTTTACGCGCCGCTGGTGGTCTGGACCACCCTCAGCACCTCGTCGCCATAGGCTTGGCGTTTTTTGGCGCCCAGGCCGCTGATGCCATCCAGATCGGCCAGGCTGCGCGGCTGGCGTTCGGCGATGGCGCGCAGCGTGGCGTCGTGGAAGATCACGTAGGCCGGCAGGTTGTGTTCGCGCGCCACCTCGGCGCGCCAGGCCTTGAGCGCGGCCAGGCAGTCGCGCCCGGCCAAGGTGAGCGGCGGGCCGCTGTCCAGGCGTTGCGCCTTGGCCTTGCGGCGCGCGGTCGGCTCGTCCACTGTCGTCTTCACGCGCACCGTGGCCTCGCCTTTGAGGATGGGTTTGGCCGCATCGGTCAGGCGCAGGGTGTTGTAGTGCTCGGCGTCCACCCACACGGCTTCGCGCGCAATCAACTGGCGCAACAGGCCACGCCACTGCGTCTCGCTCCAATCGGCGCCAATGCCGAAGGTGCTCAGGGCCTGGTGGCCGTGCTGCTCCACTTTTTCGGTGGCCTTGCCGCGCAGGATGTCCATGATGTGGCCCGCACCAAAGGCGGTGCCGCTGGCTTGTTGCACGCGGTAGATGCACGAGAGCAGTTTGCGCGCGGCATCGGTGGCATCGGTTGTCTCCGGCGGGTGCAGGCAGTTATCGCAATTCCCACAGGGCGTGCTGTCTTCGCCAAAGTAGCGCAGCAACTGCACCCGCCGGCATTCGGTCGATTCGGCCAGGGTCAGCAGGGCGTCGAGTTTGGTGCGCAACACCTGCTTGAACGCGTCGGCCGCCGGGCTTTCGTCGATCATGCGGCGCTGGTTCACCACGTCCTGCAGGCCGTAGAGCATCCAGGCGTTGGCGGCCTCGCCATCGCGGCCGGCGCGGCCGGTTTCCTGGTAGTAGCCCTCGATGTTTTTGGGGCTGTCCAGGTGGGCCACAAAACGCACGTCCGGCTTATCGATGCCCATGCCGAAGGCCACGGTGGCCACCATGATCACGCCCTCTTCGCGCAGAAAGCGGTTCTGGTTCGCCTGGCGCACCGGGCCGTCGAGGCCGGCGTGGTAGGGCAGGGCCTTGAGGCCGGCGTCCTCCAGCTTTTGCGCCACCTCTTCCACCCGCTTGCGCGACTGGCAGTAGACGATGCCGGCATCGTGCCCTTGTGTGCCGGTGTGTTCGCGTTCGATGAAACGCAGCAGCTGGTTGAAGCCGTCTTTCTTTTCAACGATAGCGTAGCGAATATTCGGCCGGTCGAAGCTGCTGACGAAAGTGCGCGCGTCCTCCAGCTGCAGGTGGGTCACCATGTCGGCGCGCGTGGGTGCGTCGGCGGTGGCGGTGAGGGCCACACGCGGCACGCCCGCGTAGCGCTCGTGCAGCAGCGACAGCGTCCGGTACTCGGGCCGGAAATCGTGGCCCCATTGACTCACGCAGTGCGCCTCATCAATGGCGAAGAGGCTGAGCTGGTGGCGCTGGTGCAGGGTGTCGAGCAGGGCCAGGAAACGCGGTGTGTTCAGGCGCTCCGGTGCGGCGTACAGCAGCGTGATCTCGCCCTGCAGCAGGCGGCGCTCGATGCGCGCG
This sequence comes from Hydrogenophaga defluvii, assembly GCF_042665235.1. Classification (NCBI taxonomy): domain Bacteria; kingdom Pseudomonadati; phylum Pseudomonadota; class Betaproteobacteria; order Burkholderiales; family Comamonadaceae; genus Hydrogenophaga; species Hydrogenophaga defluvii. Next base: position 36,978 of record NZ_JBHTBZ010000049.1, read on the forward strand.
GCGTCGTCGGCGCTGAGGCTGGAGTTGAGAAACTCGGCGTCCACGCCGGCTTCGTGCAGGGCGCCCACCTGGTCGTGCATCAGCGCGATCAGGGGCGACACCACCACGGTCACGCCCAAACCAGCGCGCGCCCGCGCGATGGCCGGCACCTGGTAACACAGGCTTTTGCCGCCGCCCGTGGGCATGAGCACCAGGGCGTCGCCACCCGTGCACACGTGCTCGATGATGGCCTGCTGCTGGCCGCGAAAACTGTCGTAGCCAAAGACCTCGCGCAGGATGCCGTGTGCGGCCAGCGCCGGGCTGGCCAGGGAGGCCAACACTACATCTGCTCCCAGGGCAGCCCCTCTTTGCGCCAGCCGTTGAGGGTGGAGCGCTTGAAGTGTTCGTCGAGCTCGCCCTCAAAGCCGTGCAGGATGTTGACCACATCGGTGAAGCCGGCGGCTTCCAGCGCCTGGCCGGCCTCCACCGTGCGTTTGCCACTGCGACAGATCAGCAACACGGTGCGTGCCTTGTCGCCGGATTCTTCTTCGACCTGGCGCACAAAACGTGCCGGGTCGGGCATCAGGTCGGGGTATTCGTACCAGGGGATGTTGACCACACCGGGCGGGCGGCCCACGTACAGCGATTCGATTTCCATGCGCACGTCCACGAACAGCGGCGCGGTCTCAAGCGGCTCGTCGCGGCGCTGCTGGAGCAGGCCCCAGGCTTCGGTCGGCAACAGGTGTTTCATGGGGCCATATTGTCGCCGTTGTGTGTGGGGTGGCCTTTCAGCGGCCGCTGCGTTCCAGGTAGCGCTTGCGCCAGAACACCAGCACCAGGCCCACGGCCACCACACCCATGGCCGCCATGGCCCACCAGAAGCCGCGCTGGCTGTGCAACAGCGGAATGCTGTCGAAATTCATGCCGAAGATGCCGGTGATGAGGTTGAGCGGCAAGAAAATGGCGGTCAGCACGGTGAGCGTGCGCATGATGTCGTTGGTGCGGTTGCCCTGCACGCTGAAGTGCATCTGCACCGTGGTTTCGGCGTTGTGTTCGAGCCGTCGCACGTGGTGCACCACCCGTTCGATGTGCTCGATCACATCGCGCCCGCGCAGCTTGAGCAGCTCCTGTTCCCGCTTGGCGGCTTTGTCGGTGGGGAGCTCCAGACCGTTCATCCAGCCCTGGATGGCGGTGCGCTGGTCTTCGCAAATTTCATCGAGCTGGTGCAGCGCCATGCGGGCTTGCAGCAGCCGGTCCCACTGGTTGAAGCGGGTGCGCGGGTGCAGCAGCTCGGTCTGCCAGTGGTCGAGCTGGCGCGTGAGGTCGCGTCGCAGGTCGAGGTATGCGTCCACCATCACGCTGGTCAGGCGCAGCATGAGTTCGGCCGGGTGGTCGGGCAGGGTGCGGGCCAGCGCTGGGCGGTGGTCGGCCGCACCCGCCGCCAGCAGGCGAGTGGCCTGCTGAACCAGCACACCGCAGCCGCTGGGGTGCACGCTCAGCAGCACGCGGTCGAACAGCACAAAACCGACCGGGCTGGTGTCGATGCGGCGCAGCACCGGCGGGCCGCTGCGGCGTGTGGGCTCGGGCGGGGGCGGCGTGTCGCTGCCGTTGGCCGTGCCCGCCGCCGCCAGGCGGCGGAACACCAGCAGGTCGTAGCTGTCGGTGTAGTCGTAGCGCGAGGGCAGCTGTGCATTGAGCAGGTCCGACACGTGCAGGTCCACCAGACCGACACCACACAGGTCTTGCAGGCGCTGTTGCCAGGTGGCGGTGTCGGTTTCCAGTTCGCTGCGCTCCAGCGCCAGCCAGAGAAAGCCGGTGTCGGGCAACGCCGACGGGCAGGCGCCCAGTTCGCGCGCGCCGCTGTGAGCGATGGTGAAGGCGCGCATCGGTGGCTTCAGATCTGGCGCAGCAGGCGCGCCGCGTCGCGCGCGAAGTAGGTCAGCACACCGTCGGCGCCGGCGCGCTTGAAGGCCAGCAGGCTTTCCATCATCACCGCGTCGTGGTCCAGCCAGCCGTTTTGCGCGGCGGCCTTGAGCATGGCGTATTCACCGCTCACCTGGTAGGCGAAGGTGGGCACGCCGAATTCGTCCTTCACGCGGCGCACCACGTCCAGGTAGGGCATGCCGGGTTTGACCATCACCATGTCGGCGCCTTCGGCGATGTCCATCGCCACTTCGCGCAGCGCTTCGTTGGTGTTGCCCGGGTCCATCTGGTAGACCTTTTTGTCGGCCTTGCCCAGGTTGGCGGCGGAGCCCACGGCGTCGCGGAAGGGGCCGTAGAAGGCCGAGGCGTACTTGGCGCTGTAGGCCATGATGCGGGTGTGGATGTGGCCGGCCGCTTCCAGCGCGTTGCGCACCGCGCCGATGCGCCCGTCCATCATGTCGCTGGGCGCGACGATGTCCACGCCGGCGGTGGCCTGGGCCAGCGCCTGCTTCACCAGCACCTCCACCGTGGCGTCGTTGATGATGTAGTTGCGCTCGTCCAGCAGGCCGTCTTGGCCGTGACTGGTGTAGGGGTCCAGCGCCACGTCGGTCATCACGCCCAGCTCAGGGAAGCGTGCCTTCAGCCCGGCCACCACGCGCGGGATCAGCCCGTCCGGGTTGAAAGCCTCGCGGCCGTCGGGCGTCTTCAGGCTTTGGTCGATCACCGGGAACAGCGCCATCACCGGGATGCCCAGCTTCACGCAGTCCTCGGCCACCGGCAGCAGCAGGTCCAGGCTCAGGCGCTCCACACCCGGCATGGAGGCCACGGCCTCGCGCCGGTTTTGGCCGTCCAGCACAAAGACCGGGTAGATCAGGTCGTGTGGTGTGAGCGCGTGTTCGCGCACCAGGTTGCGGGTGAAGGCGTCGCGGCGCAGGCGGCGCGGGCGGGCGGCGGGGAAGGCGGGCAGCGGAGCGGTGTTCATACCGGTATTGTGGCAAATGGTTGGCGTTACACTCATTTGTGAACCACCTGACGCACCACCATGGCCACTACACCGCCGGATGCCGCCGCTTCGTCGCCCGCGCCTTTGTCCGCCATCGACAACTGGCGCATGGCCGAGCACTGGCCCGAGCTGGTGACGGCGCTCACCGACCAGTCGATTGAAACGGTGTCGTCGCTGGTGCGTGGGCTGGACCTGCTGCTCGCCAAGGGGCGCCTGACGCCCGCCGAATACAAGGTGCTGGCCATGCCGGCCGAGCGGCTCAAACACTGTGGCATCAGCGCCCAGCAGATCGTCCGATTCCAGAGCGGCCGGGTGCGCCAGTCGCACGAAAAGATCGACCTGGCCTACCTGCTCGAATGTGTGCTGCAGGAGCGCAAGGGCGAGATGGCCATGTTGGGCGTCACCCTGCGCCGCCGCCTCAAGGCGGTGGACATCCTGATCGATCCCACCCTGGGCTTCAGCCTCACCAACGCCATGCTCGACTGGGGCCTGCCTTTTGGCTACCGCATCGACTGGCGGCTGGAAACGACCGACGGCCAGGCGCGGCTGTGGATGAAGGTCTACAGCGGCGACCGCGTCATCCCCGGCAGCGCGGTGGTGGAAGACAACATCCACTGGCTGCTGCTGAGCCAGATCGCTGCATCCGACGGTGCCGTGCGCCTGGAGCGCAGCCTGGCCAATGATGGCGTCGAGCTGGTGGCACTGTTCCGGCGCACCGTGCAGGTGGCTGAGGAAGAGGTCAAGGTGGCTGCGGCGCAAGAGGTGCCGATGGACTCGGTGTTCAAGTCGGTGTCGGGCGCTTATGTGGTGGTGGTGTCAGGCGATGCGGCCCTGCGCAACGACGCCGTGTCCACGCTCAAACGCCTGGGCATTGCGGTGGACGGCGTGGTGGACGCAGCGCAGGCCCGCGAGGCCTTGCAAGGCCACGTGGCCCACCTGCTGGTGCTGGACACCGCCCACCATGCCGACGCCCTGCACCTCTTGCAAGCCGAGTTGTTGTCCAAACAACCACAGTTGCTGTTTGTGGAAATCGGTTCCACCGACACCTCGCCCCACCGCCTGCCGCCCACCTTGGAAGCGGCCACCACCCGCATCGCGCGCGACGAGGTGGCGACCCGCCTGGGCTCGGCCGTGATGTTTGCGCTGTCGCGGGTGATGTGAGCCGGCCCGCAGGGCGGCTCAATCGCAGGGGCTGGCGCGCGCAGCGCAAGCCGCGCAAATGCAGGCTTGGTCCTTCGCCTCCGCCGGCACCTGTGCCAGCAGCGCGGGCGTGAAGTCCACCGACACGCACCAGCAAGGGCCCTGCTTCTCCACCGTTTCGCGCTCGATCTCCATGGCGCAGCGGTTGGGCTGCCCGCAGAGCGGGCAGCGGGAGGGGTCCGGCGCTTCAGAATTCATGCGTCGCTTTCATGCGCTATCCCGTTCGCGCAGCACATCCGTCCGTTCTGACCGCAATGGGTTGCGCACCGTCATGGTTGGGGACGCTGAAGCACTGCGTGCACCAGAGTAGCCATCTTTTCGGTCACCCTCGCCATGGCCGACTGGTACACCACGCTGTCTTCGCGTTTGTCGACTGCCATCACCATGACGATCAACACATCGTCCTGCACGCCGTACACCAGCCGGTAGCCTTGTTTGTTGAGTTTGATTTTGTAGTGCCCAGCCAGTGCACCGTGAAGTGCCGCACCCGGGACATGGGGGTTGTCCAGCCGCTTTTTCAGCAACTTGCGCAACGGTTCTTTCACTGAGCCGTCCAGCTTTTGCCACTCTGCCCAAGCGCTGGGCACAAACTGCAAGCGGTATTTGTGTTTGCGCGCTGGCTGGGGCGGCTCAGATGGCATCGATGTCCACCTCAATCGCCTGAGCCCGCTCGCTCATGCGTGCCAGCACCGTACGGCCCAGCTCTTGCTCAGACAGCTCTTCCAGCATGGCCTCAAACAAAGCGGGTTCGATCATGTAAAAAGCCGCCTTGTTGTGGTTCAGCACGGCCACCGGGCGGCGCTTGGCTTCGCGCAACACCGCTGCCGGGTTCTTCTTGAACTCGGACATGCTGATCATCACATCGGCGTAAATGGCTTCCATGGTCGGCTCCTTAATTGGCGCTGATTATGGCGCTGAATAAGTGGATTTGCCAACTTTTGGACCCCGCCAACGTTCACGGCGGTTCGTACCCCGCGCATGGCGAGGGCAAGTTGCCCACTGCTGCTTGGCCGAGAGCCCTCACGCCAGCCCTCTCCCAGAGGGAGAGGGTGCAAAGCAGGGTCAGGCCGCTTTGACTTTGAGGCGCCACGCGTGCAGCAGCGGCTCGGTGTAGCCGCTGGGCTGCTCTTTGCCTTTGAACACCAGGTCGCACGCCGCCTGGTAGGCCATGCTGGTGTCGAAGTGGCCGGCCATGTTCTGGTACAGCTTGTCGCCGGCGTTCTGCTTGTCCACCTTGGTGGCCATGCGCTCGAAGGTTTCCTTCACCTGGGCTTCGGTGACGATGCCGTGGTGCAGCCAGTTGGCCATGTGCTGGCTGCTGATGCGCAGGGTGGCGCGGTCTTCCATCAGGCCGACGTCGTTGATGTCGGGCACTTTGGAGCAGCCCACGCCTTGGTCTACCCAGCGCACCACGTAGCCGAGGATGCCTTGGGCGTTGTTGTCCAGCTCGGCCTGTTTTTCGGCCTCGGTCCAGGCGGGGTTGGCCACCACCGGCACGGTCAGCAGGCCGGTCAGCAGCTCATCGCGCAGCTTGTCGGCGTTGGTTTTCTCCAGGTCCTTCTGGATGTCGGACACCAGCACCTGGTGGTAGTGCAGGGCGTGCAGCGTGGCGCCGGTGGGGCTGGGCACCCAGGCGGTGTTGGCACCGGCCTTGGGGTGGCCGATTTTCTGTTCCAGCATGGCCTTCATCAGGTCGGGCATGGCCCACATGCCTTTGCCAATTTGTGCCTTGCCGCGCAGGCCACAGCTCAGGCCCACCAGCACGTTGTTCTTCTCGTACGACTGGATCCAGGCGCTGCTCTTCATGTCGCCCTTGCGCATCATGGGGCCGGCCAGCATGGCGGTGTGCATCTCGTCGCCGGTGCGGTCCAGGAAGCCGGTGTTGATGAAGGCCACGCGGCTGCCAGCGGCGGCGATGCAGGCCTTGAGGTTGACCGAGGTGCGGCGCTCCTCGTCCATGATGCCCAGCTTGACGGTGCTGTCGGCCAGGCCCAGCAGCTGTTCGACGCGGCCGAACAGCTCGGCCGCGAAGGCCACTTCCTCGGGGCCATGCATCTTGGGCTTGACGATGTACACCGAACCCTTGCGCGAGTTGCGGATGGCGTCCTTCTTCGTGCGTTTCAAGTCGTGCAGGGCGATGGTGGTGGTGACCACCGCGTCCATGATGCCCTCGGGGATCTCTTTCACCGAGCCATCGGCGGCGGTGTAGAGGATGGCCGGGTTGGTCATCAGGTGGCCAACGTTGCGCACGAACATCAGCGAGCGGCCGTGCAGGCGAACCTTTTTGCCGTTGCTGCCGGTGTACTCGCGGTCGGGGTTGAGGCCGCGCGTGAAGGTCTTGTCCCCCTTGGTGATGGACTCGGTCAGCGTGGCCTGCAGGATGCCCAGCCAGTTGCGGTAGCCCAACACCTTGTCCTCGGCATCGACGGCGGCCACCGAGTCTTCCAGGTCGAGGATGGTGGACAGCGCGGCTTCCACCACCAGGTCGCTCACGCCGGCGGCGTCGCTTTTGCCGATGGCGGTGTTGCGGTTGATCTGGATCTCCAGGTGCAGGCCGTTGTGCTTGAGCAGCACGGCGCTGGGCGCCTTGGCCTCACCCTGGAAGCCGATGAACTGCGACTTGTCGGCCAGCTTGGACGTGCCGCCTTCTGCCAGGCCCACCACCAGCTCGCCGTCCTTGTTGACCTTGTAGCCGGTGGAGCCCACGTGCGAGCCCTTCTTCAGCGGCGCGCAGCGGTCCAGCACGTGGCGCGCGTAGGCGATGACCTTGGCGCCGCGTTTGGGGTTGTAACCCCCTTTTTTGCCGACCTTTTCACAACCTTTGTCTTCGCTGATGACGTCGGTGCCGTAGAGCGCGTCGTACAGCGAGCCCCAGCGTGCGTTGGCGGCGTTGAGCGCGTAGCGGGCGTTGAGGATGGGCACCACCAGCTGCGGGCCGGCCTGGGTGGCCAGCTCGTCGTCCACGTTTTTGGTGGTGGCCTTCACCTTTTTGGGCACCGGCACCAAGTAGCCGATCTTTTCCAGGAAGGCGCGGTAAGCGGCCATGTCTTGGATGGGGCCGGGGTTGGCGCTGTGCCAGGCATCGAGCTCGCTCTGCAGCCGGTCGCGTTCGGCCAGCAGGGCGATGTTCTTGGGGGCCAGGTCGGCCACGATGGCGTCAAACCCTTTCCAGAACGCGGCGCTGTCCACGCCGGTGCCCGGCAGAACCTCGTTTTCGATGAACTGGTGCAATTCGGTGGCGACTTGCAGTTGGTGGACTGGGGTGCGTGCGGTCATGAAGACTCCGTTGAATCAATAAAAAGGCGGTGTCAGGGGAAAAAGCTGAGCACGTCGCGCAGGCTGTTGCCGGTGCGCGTCGGTTGTGTGCCCAATTCTTCAAAGGGCAGATTTTGCCGGTTCACCCACAGCGTGCGAAAACCGTACCAGGTGGCCGCCAGCGCGTCCCAGCCGTTGCTGCTGACAAACAGGATCTGCGAGCGCGACAGGCCGGTGGTCTGTTCGCCCAGCGCGTAGGCGTCGGGGTGGGTTTTGAATTTGCGGATCGGGTCCACGCTGATGACGTGGTCGAGCAGGCCGTCCAGTCCGGCACTGCGCACCGCGATGCCCAGCATCTCGGGATCGCCGTTGCTCAGAATGCCGGTGGCCACACCGCGTGCCTTGAGCGCTTGCAGCACCTCGCGGTTCTCGGGGTAGGCCGACAGGTGGCGGTACTGGTTCAGCAACTGCGTGGCGCGTTCTTCAAAAGCCGGCCAGTCGCTGCGGGCCACCGGCACCAGGCGTTTGATTGCGTAGGTCAGCGCCTGGCTTGTCAGGGCCCAGAAGGGCTGGTAATGCGCTCCGTGGTTGCTGGTGGTCACCAGGCGGGTGTATTCAATCTGTTTGTCGCGCCACAACACGGCAATGGCCTCGCCCTGGCTGGGGAACAGCTGTTCGGCCAGCAGCGACACGCTGTACACGTCAAACAGCGTGCCATAGGCGTCAAACAGCACAGCGCGGGGATGTTCCATGGCGAGACTGTATTCGATACTTGTCAAATCATTAACAAATCCGAAAGCGATGTATCCATGACTTTTTGTGCATGAATTGCCCGGCCTGATGCCGATTCGTCGCGCAGCGGACGGACGGCTTTCAGTCGGCGGCGTAAACTGCCGAATTCACATTCAGGTGATGCCCATGAACATGTTGTCCTCCACCGCCCTGTCCGGCCTGAACGCGGCCCAGACCCGTCTGGGCGCTGCCGCCAACAACATCGCCAACATGAACACGCCCGGTTTTCGGCGCGATGAGGTCAGCGCCGTGCCACAAACAGGGGGCGGCGTGTCGGTCAGTGTGCAAAAGGCCGAAACGCAGGGTGCCGATGTGGTCCGCGACATGGTGGATCAGAAAATGGCCGTGCTCGAATTCAAGGCCAACCTGCAGGTGCTCAAGACCGAGCGCGAGATGACCGGCTCGCTGCTGGACACCCTCGCCTGATGAGCGCCGCGCCGGGCCGCCCCAAGCAAGCTCGCGCCCCCTCGGGGGGCAGCGGACCACGCGAAGCGGGGGAGCGTGGGGGCTCGTCATCATGAGTGCCCTGGGCCCGCGCATCGCCAGCCCCTGGGCTGGCCAAACCGTCTATTTGCCCACGCTGCACGGCAAAGGCCCCACCCTCACTTCGGTGCTGGCGCCCACGCTGGGCATCACAGAAGTGCAAGAGGTGCCGGTGGACACCGACAAGCTTGGCACCTTTTGTGGCGCGGTGGACCGACCCAACGGCCCGCTGTTTGCCCTGGCCACCAAAATCGCCGCCGCCAAGGAAATGGTGCCCGAGGGGCGCCTGTTCATGGCGTCCGAGGGCAGCTTCCGCCCGCACCCCACGGTGCCGCTGCAAATGGTCAACCTGGAGTGGCTCAAGTTCGCCGACCTCGCCACCGGCTTCGAATGCACGGTGCAGAGCATGACCACCACCATGGAAAACCACGAACGTCGCGTGGGCCATGTGGACGAGTTGCACGAGGCCCTGGCCCCTTACCGCCTGCCCGAACACGCTGTCATGGTGGGCCTGCCCGGTGCACCCGGTGTGTTCTTCAAGGCGCTGACCACCCGCGAGCAGATCGCCGAAGCCGTGGCCACGGTGTTGCGCGAGCACCCGGTGGCCGAGCTACGCTCGGAGCTGCGCGCCCACCTCAACCCCACCCGCTTGCGCCACATCCGCCGCCTGGCCATGCGCCTGGCCAACCGGCTGCGCACCGCCTGCCCCAAATGCGAGGCCCCGGGTTTTGGCGAGCCTTTGCCACGCCCAGGCCTGCCGTGTGCCACTTGTGGCTTTCCCACCTCTATGCCGTCGGGCCCGGCCTGGCAGTGCCAAGCCTGTCACCACATCGAACACCGCAAGGTCAAGGGCAAGGCCGATCCGGCGTTTTGCCCGATGTGCAATCGGTAGGCACTTTCACACGAGCGCTTCGCGCGCAACTTAAGTGAAGCGGGCGATACGGTGCCGAGCGCTCAGAGCCGGCTGCCCATCAGCGGCGGGGCAAAGGACCGAAATACCCAATGATGCGTTCGATCTGAGTCCCTTCGGGCGCGATGAACGCGATGTCCAAGCCCTCCGGCAAGGCCGTGCCATCGGCCTGGACAACGTGCCACGCAAACCGGGCCACCCCATGGTGGACATCGACTTGGCTGGTACGCACGACCCGGGCGCCTGGGCGGCGCGCCTGTACCTTGGCGATGTGCGAGAGCAGTTCCTCTGCACAGACCGCGTGCACGGTCGGATCGGTGTAGGTGGCGTGGGGCGCCCACACGGATGCCAGCAGTCGCGCGCGGGCACGCGGGTCGGGCTCTGACCAGACGTCGCAGTACCGATCAATCAGGGCGGACGGTTCCATGGGTGGGTGGTCTCATCTCTTTAATGGGTGTGCCTGACATGGGGCATCGGGCCGACATCACGCCCCTGGCGTTGGCCCGGAACGACCGTGGCAGCGTGCTGGCCGCATCGGGCGTGCCCATGTTACGGGGGCCGACGGGCACGGTGTCCCGTCCGATGCTCAAGCTTTGTGAAACTGGTTGCCCGGTTGCGGCGCCGGCCACCAGGCCGGCAACAAGGCCAGCACCTCGGCCTGAGCAAAGCGGTCGTCCATCAGCACGATCAGCCCCTGGTCCTCGGGCGTGCGTATCACCCGCCCGGCGGCCTGGGCCACTTTTTGTATGCCGGGGTAGAGGTAGGTGTAACGCCAGCCGTCGCCGAGCAGGGCTTGCAGGCGCTCGCGCATGCGTTCGTTGACCGGGTTGACCTGTGGCAGGCCCAGGGTGGCGATGAAGGCACCGATGAGGCGGGCGCCGGGCAGGTCGATGCCTTCGCCGAAGGCGCCGCCCAGCACGGCAAAACCCACGCCCTGGCTGGTGGGCGTGAAGCGGTCCACAAAGGCCTGGCGGTCGGCCTCGCTCATGCCGCGCGATTGCGCGAACTGCGGCACCTCGGGGTGGCGTTCGGCCAAGCGTTCGCTGGCCTGGCGTTGGTAGTCGAAGCTGCTGAAAAAGGCCAGGTAGTTGCCGGGGCGGTTTTGGTAGTGGTGGGCGATGCGATCCACCAGGCGGTCCAGCGATGGGGCGCGGTCCTGAAAGCGGGTGGAGATGTCGCGCGCCACCTCCAGCCGCAACTGTGACGCGGCGAAAGGCGAGGGCACGTCGCGCCAGGCGGTGTTCTCGGGCAGGCCCAGCAGTTCGCGCACAAAGTCGGGCGGGCTGAGGGTGGCCGAGAACAGGGTGGCGCCTTGGGCGGCCTGCCAGCGTTCGCGCAGAAACGGCGCGGGCACCACGTTGCGCAGGCTCAGCGTGCCGTCGTTCTCTGTGCTCAGGTCCAGCAGGGAATGGGGGCCGAAGGCCTCGGCCAGGCTTTGGAAAAACAGGGCGTCGAAATACCAGCGCACCAGCGGGCTGCCAGGGGCTTCGGTGGGGTGTTCGGCCAGGTGCTCGGCCACGGCGGCCACCGCGCCTTGCAGGGCGCCGGTCCAGTCGTCGGGCAAGGTTTCCAGCACCTGGTAAGGCGCGTCAAAGCTGTCCAGCAGCTGCTTCCAGGCTTTGTGCAGGCGCCCCAGCGGGCGCTTGAGTGTTTTGGGCGCCAGCAGGCGCATGCCGCGAAAACAGGCGAAGTCCAGCGCCGCGCTGTACATGCCCCGCGCGCGCTCCACCAGGTTGTGGGCCTCGTCCACCAGCAGGGCCGCGCTGCGTTCTTCGCTGGCCACGAGTGCGTGCAGCATGGCGAAGGGATCGAAGAAGTGGTTGTAGTCGCCCACCACCACGTCGCTCCAGCGCACCAGGGCCTGGGTCAGGTAGTAGGGACAGATGCGATGCGCCAGGGCGATGGCGCGCACCTGAGCGCGGTCCATGCGGGCCGATCGCACGGCGGCTGCGCGGGCGGCGGGCAGGCGGTCGTAAAAGCCTTGGGCCAGGGGGCACGAGTCGCCGTGGCAGGCCTTGTCGGGGTGTTCGCAGGCCTTGTCGCGCGCCACCAGTTCCAGCGTGCGCAGGGGGAGGGCGGGTGTGTGGGCTTGCAGGCGGGCCAGGCCGTCGAGCATGAGCTGGCGGCCGGGGGTTTTGGCGCTCAGGGCGTAGAGCTGGTCGGTGCCCGCCCTGGTGTCGGTGGGGGGCATGGCCCGCAGCGCCGGGAACAGTGTGCCCACCGTTTTGCCGATGCCGGTGGGGGCTTGTGCCAGCAGGCAGCGGCGGTGGGTGTGGGCGCGGTACACGGCCTCGGCCAGTTCGCGCTGGCCAGCGCGGAAGTGGCCGAAGGGGAAGGCGAGCTGGCGCAGCGCTTCGTCGCGCCGTGTGCGGTGGTCGGCTTCCTGGTCGGCCCAGTGCAGAAAGCGTTCGCACAGGGTCTCGAAGTGGTCGCGCAAATCGGCCGCGCTGTGGGTTGCGCTCAGCACGGTTTCGGCCTGGTCGTCGAGGTCGAAATACACCAGCGCCACCTCCACCTCAGGCCAGCCTTCCTGCTCGCACAGCAGCCAGCCGTAGGTGCGGGCCTGCGCCCAGTGCAAGGCCCGGTGGTTCGCGGGTACCCGCTCGATGGGGCCCCGGTGGGTTTTGATTTCTTCCACGCGCCGCGCCTGCACGTCCACGCCGTCGGCCCGGCCGCGCACCAGCAGGTGGCGCCAGCGGCCGCTCAGGCTCGCTTCGGCAGTCCAATGGCTGGGTCGGCGGCTGGCCACCAGGCGGTGGCCTTCCTGGCCTTGCGCGGCCGTGGGGCCAGGCGTGAAGCGGGTGTCCAGGTCGCCCTGGCGGGCCGTGAAGTCGCACAGGGTGCGCACGGCCACCGTGTAGGTGGTGATCGCGGCGGGTGCGGGCTCGGCTGGCATGGGCAGCGCGCATCATGCCAGCCCGCGCGGGCCTTCAGGTCATCAGGCCTTGCTGGGGTCGAGGTCGTCCCATGCTTTGAGGGTTTCGCCGGCGTACATCAGGGCCGGCCCGCCGCCCATGTACACACAAATGGCCAACATCTCTTCCAGCTCGGCGCGGCTGCAGCCCAGCTTGTGCAAAGCCTTGACGTGAAAGCCGATGCAGCCCGAGCAGCGTTGCGTGATGCCGATGGCCAGCGCGATCAGCTCCTTTTGTTTGCCGTCCATGGCGCCCGGTGCCATCGAGGCGCGGGCCAATTGGCCAAAACCCGCCATGGCCTCGGGTTGCGCCTGGCGGAAGCTGGCCAGGCTCTGGTTGAGTTCGGCCATGAGGCCGGTGTGATCGAACAACGCCATCTGAATCTCCGATGTGGGGTACGCCTGGGAGTATCGGAGGCTGGGAGTTCACCCGCCTTGACTTGCGTCAGTTGGGGTGTTTGTGGGGCGTGAGGGCAAAAAAAACGCCGGCTTGGGCCGGCGCGGTTGAATCAAATGCATCTCTTGGGGACGCTGGGGATATGTTGTTCGACTTCGGTTGTCTCCTCGGTCCCTCGCGGCACAACGGTGCGCTTTTTTAAGCCACGCCGTTTGCGAGTGGCCAAATTGTAAAAAACATGCACCGCAACTGGGCATAGGGATTACCCCAGGCACCACAACCGCTCATCGGCCTGCACGAATCCAGGCGGCGGCTTTCTCGGCCATCATCAGCGTGGGGCTGTTGGTGTTGCCGCTGGTGATGGTGGGCATGGCACCGGCATCCACCACCCGCAGGCCGGCGACGTGCCCGCCTTGGCCGTCGCGCACGCGCAGATGGCTGTCCAGCACGGCCATGGGGTCGCCATCGCGGCCCATGGCGGTGGTGCCCACCGGGTGGAAGATGGTGGTGGCGATGTCGCCGGCCAGGCGGGCCAGGTCTTCATCGCTCTGGTACTGCACGCCGGGTTTGATCTCCTGGGGCCGGTATTTGGCCAGGGCCGATTGTTCGACGATGCGCCGGGTCAGCCGCAGGCTGTTGGCGGCGATCTGGCGGTCATCGGCCGTGCTCAGGTAGTTGGGCGCGATGGCGGGGGCGTCGCGGAAGTTGGCGCTCTGGATGTGCACCGTGCCCCGGCTGCTGGGGTTGAGGTTGCACACGCTGGCGGTGAAGGCCGGGAAAGGGTGCAGCGGCTCGCCAAACGCCTCCAGGCTCAGCGGTTGCACATGGTATTCGAGGTTGGCGTGGGGCTGGGCCGGGTCGCTGCGGGTGAAGGCGCCGAGCTGGCTGGGTGCCATGCTCATGGGGCCGCTGCGCTTGAGCGCGTACTCCAGCCCGATCAGGGCCTTGCCCCACAGGCTGTTGGCCAGGGTGTTGAGCGTTTTGACACCTTGCACCTGGAACACCGCGCGGATCTGCAGGTGGTCTTGCAGGTTGGCGCCCACGCCGGGCAGGTTCACCAGGGGTGTGATGCCGTGCCGCTGCAGCAGGTCGGCCGGGCCGATGCCCGAGAGCTGCAGGATCTGCGGCGAGCCGATGCTGCCCGCGCTCAACACCACCTCGCGGGCGGCGCGCACCGTCACGGGGCGGCCCTCGCGCCACACCTCCACGCCCACACAGCGCTGGCTGCCGTTCGCCTGCGCCTCCAGCAGCACGCGGCTGACCTGGCTCTGTGTCCACAGCGTCACGTTGGGCCGCTGTGTGCAGGTGGGGCGCAAAAAGGCCTTGGCCGTGTTCCAGCGCCAGCCGGCTTTCTGGTTGACCTCGAAATAGCCCACACCTTCGTTGTTGCCGGTGTTGAAGTCGCTGGTGGCGGGTATGCCGGCCTGTTGCGCGGCCTCGGCAAAGGCGTCGAGCACGTCCCAGCGCAGGCGCTGTTTTTCCACCCGCCACTCGCCGCTGCTGCCGGTGTTTTTATGGCCGTGCATGGCGGCAAAAGCCGGGTCTTGGGTGCCATCGAGCTTGTAATGCTGCTCGTGCGCCTTGAAGTCGGGCAGGCAGGCATCCCAGCGCCAGGCATCGTCGCCGGTGATCTGCGCCCACTGGTCGTAGTCGCGTGCCTGGCCGCGCATGTAAATCATGCCGTTGATGCTGGAGCAACCGCCCAGCACCTTGCCGCGCGGGTAGCGCAGCCGGCGGCCGTTGAGGCCGTCGCTGGGTTCGGTCTGGTACAGCCAGTCGGTGCGCGGGTTGCCGATGCAGTACAGGTAACCCACGGGGATGTGCACCCAGTGGTAGTTGTCCTGCTGGCCGGCTTCGATCAGCAGCACGCGTTTGGCGTGGTCGGCGCTGAGGCGGTTGGCCAGCAGGCTGCCGGCGGTGCCACCGCCGACGATCACGTAGTCAAAAGTCACATCACTCATTGAGGCGTCCTGAATCACACCGGCCGGAGTTGAAGAAGGGGCCCGCCGTCGGGCCGCCCCAAGGCGTGGCAACGCAAGGAGGCATCACTTCGCGGTGGGCATCACAAACTCGGCGCCTTTGCCGATCGATTCCGGCCAGCGCTGCATGATGGACTTCTGCTTGGTGTAGAAGCGCACGCCCTCTTCGCCATAGGCGTGCATGTCGCCGAACAGGCTTTTTTTCCAGCCACCAAAACCGTGCCAGGCCATGGGCACCGGGATGGGCACGTTGATGCCCACCATGCCCACCTGGATGCGGCGGGCAAACTCGCGGGCCACGTTGCCGTCGCGGGTGAAGCAACTCACGCCGTTGCCAAATTCGTGGTCATTGATGATTTGCACCGCCTGGGCAAAGTCGGGCACCCGCACGCAGCTCAGCACCGGGCCAAAGATCTCTTCCTTGTAGATCTTCATGTCGGTCGTCACGTGGTCGAACAGCGTGCCGCCGAGCCAGAAACCGTTCTGGCAGCCTTCGCCGGCGCGGGCGCCGTCAAAGCCCCGCCCATCCACCAGCAACTGCGCGCCTTCCTTGGCACCGGCTTCGATGTAGCCGGTGATGCGCTGGTGCGCAGCGGCCGTCACGATGGGGCCCATCTCGGCCGCCAGGTTGGTGCCGTTGAGCACCTGCAGCGCCTTCGTGCGCTCGATCAGCTTGGGCATGATGCGGTCGGCCACATCGCCCACCAGCACCGCCACGCTGATGGCCATGCAGCGCTCGCCCGCCGAGCCGTAGGCCGCACCGATCAGCGCGTCCACCGCCTGGTCCAGGTCGGCGTCGGGCATCACCACCATGTGGTTCTTCGCGCCGCCCAGGGCTTGCACCCGTTTGCCGTGGTGGGCGCCGGTCTCGTAGATGTAGTTGGCAATGGGGGTGGAGCCGACGAAGCTGATGGCTTTCACATCGGGGTGCACCAGCAGCGCGTCCACGGCCTCCTTGTCGCCCTGCACCACGTTGAACACACCGTCGGGCAGGCCGGCCTGCTTGAGCAAGTCGGCGATGAACAGCGAAGGCGAGGGGTCGATGGGGCTGGGCTTGAGGATGAAGGTGTTGCCGGCGGCAATCGCCACCGGGAACATCCACATGGGCACCATGACCGGGAAGTTGAAGGGCGTGATGCCCGCCACCACGCCCAGCGGCTGGCGCAGCGTCCAGTTGTCCATGCCGGTGGAGACCTGGTCGGTGAAATCGCCCTTGAGCAACTGCGGGATGCCGCAGGCGAACTCGATGATGTCGATGCCGCGCGACACCTCGCCCTGCGCGTCGGTGAACACCTTGCCGTGTTCGGCGGTGATCAAACGGGCCAGGTCGTCCTTGTGCTGGTTGACCAGTTCGAGGAACTTGAACATCACCCGCGCACGGCGGATCGGCGGCGTGTCCGCCCAGGCCGGGAAGGCGGCCTGCGCGGCGGCCACGGCGGTGTTCACATCGGCCGTGTTGGCCAGCTTCACGCGGCCCGTCACGGCGCCGGTGGCGGGGTTGAACACGTCTTGTGCGCGGGTGGCGGTGCCCGGTTGTTCAGCGCCGTTGATGAAGTGTTCAATATTAGTGATGCTCATGGGTGGTTCTCCAAAGAATGGACCGAGTGTGCTTGACCAACGTGACGAAATCCAATGAAATCGTCAAAACCTATTTATAAGCAATGCAAATATGAAAACCCCCGCCCTGGGCCAGGCCGACCCCCAAGCGCTGCGCGCCTTTGTGGCCGTGGCGCGCGAGGGCAACGTCTCACGCGCGGCCCAGCGCCTGCACTTGAGCCAACCGGCGGTGAGCCTGCAACTCAAGGCCCTGTCTGAGGCCACCGGCTTGCAACTTTTCACCCGCACGCCCAAAGGCATGGCGCTCACGCAAGACGGGGCGGCCCTGTTGCCCTTGGCCGACAAGGCCTTGTCGGCGCTGGCTGATTTTGGCCAGGCCGCCGCCGCGCTGCACCACACGGTGCGCGGCACGCTGCGCATCGGCACCATCCTCGACCCCGAGTTCACCCGCCTGGGCGCCTTTCTCAAGGCCCTGGTCGAATCGGCGCCGCAAATCGGCACCGAGCTGCGCCAGGGCATGAGCGGTGACGTGCTGGCGCAGGTGACACGGGGCGACCTGGACGTCGGCTTTTTTCTCGACCTGCCGGACGACCCGGCCGGCGTGCCCTACCGGCTGCGCCCATTGGCCCGCTTCAGCTACCGGGTGCTGGCGCCGGCTGGCTGGGGGCCGCAGGTGCGTGGCAAGGACTGGAAGGCCTTGGCCGCGCTGCCCTGGCTGGCCACCCCGGCCGCCAGTGCCCACCACCGCTTGCTGCGCCGCGTGTTTGGCCCCGGCTCGCTCACCGGGCTGGAACCGCGCCGCGTGGCCTTGGTTGATCAGGAGGCTTCGATGCTGGACCTGGTGAAAAGTGGCGTGGGCCTGAGCCTGGTGCGCGATGCGATTGCCATGCGCGAAGCGCAGGCACGTGGTCTGGTCGTGGCCGACCGCGTGGCGCTGGACTGCGATCTGAGTTTTGTGTGCCTGGCCGCGCGGGCCGGTGAGCCGGTGATTGCCAGCGCCCTGGCGGCGCTGGACAGCGTGTGGGCCTGAACCCGCGTTTCAGTTTTGCGGCGTGCGCCGGATCATCGACACCACCAGTGTCACCAGCGACAGCGGGATCACAAAGCCCATCATCGCGGCCGAGAACGGCGCCAGCGCGTCGTGTTGCTGCGTGGCCAGAACCAGGTAGGCCACGTAGGCCGCGTAGTAGGCCAGGAACACGCCACCTTCCCAGCGCGCGATTTCGCGCCCGGTCAGGAACACCGGCAGGCAAGCCAGCGCAACTGCAATCATGACCCAGATGTCGAAGCTCAGCACCGACGGCGCCATAGCCAGGCCGAGGTCGCCCGACACGAGGCCCGAGACGCCCAGACAGCCGAGGATGTTGAACGTGTTGCTGCCCACGACGTTGCCCACCGCGATGTCGCGCTCCCCTTTGATTGCCGCGGCCAGGCTGGTAGCCACTTCGGGCATGGAGGTGCCCGCCGCCACGATGGTCAGGCCAATCACGACATCGCTCACGCCCATGGCTTTGGCAAACACCACCGCCGCGCTCACCAGCCAGTCGGAACCCAGCACCAACAGGCCCAGGCCCGCCGCAATCAGCGCCAGTTGTACCGGCCACTTGGCGTCCCAGGCGGTGGCGTTGACCGGTGGCAACTCGGCGTCGAATTCGGTCGGTTCGCTGCTCTCGCGGTTTTGTCGGCGCGATTGCACCACCAGAAACACGGTGTAGGCCACCAGCAGGCCAAACAGCAGAGCGCCGTCCCACAGGCTTAGGCGACCGTCCCAGCCAAGCAAGAGCAGCAGCATGGAGCAGCCGATCATGATGGGCACCTCCTGGCGTATCAGCTGCAGGTTCACCACCAGCGGCGCAATCAGGGCGCTGAGCCCCAAGATGAACAGCACGTTGAAGATGTTGCTGCCCACCACGTTGCCGATGGCGATGTCGGTGTTGCCGTCGAGCACGGCGCCCACCGACACCGCCACCTCGGGCGCACTGGTGCCAAAGGCGACGATGGTCAGGCCCACCACCAGCGGTGAAATGCCAAAGGACAGTGCCATTTTGGAGGCGCCGCGCACCAGCAGGTTGGCACCCGCCACCAAAGCTGCCAAGCCGGCCAGAAACATCAAAAAAGTCATCAAGGTTCCCGAGGTTTTGTTGAATGGTGACAGCGCGTCGATCAGTCCTGACCGAGCAGCCGTTTGACCAGTGGATGTTGTACCTTGCGTTCGGTGCCGATGGCAAAAAAATGTTCCAGCACGCCATCCACGTCGGCAAACCAGACCACACCGTAGCGCTGCGTCAGCGTCTCGCGCATGCGGTCGGGCGCCGGGAACACCCCCAGGCCTGATGCGCCAAAGGTGCTCAACAGCGCGCTGTCTTCGAACTCCCCCACCACCCGTGGCGCCACCCCGTGGCGCTCGAACCAGTGGTCTATGCGCGGGCGCACGGCGGTGTGGGCGCTGGGCAGCAGCACGGGCACCGTGGCTAGGCTTCGCGGGAAGTGGTCGCGAGCCTGATCGACCCATTGCGCCGGCGCGTACCAGCCGAGCGGTGAGCTGCCCAGCGCGTGGCTGTACAGCCGCAGGTTGGGGTTGGGCGGTGCGGCGCGGTCGGACAGGACCACGTCCAGGCGGTGCAAGGCCAGGTCGCCGAGCAAGTCCTCGAACTCATCTTCGTGGCACAGCAGGCGCAGGTGGGGTTCGGCCAGCGCGGGCGCCAGCAGATCGCGCACCGCCAGTTTGGGCAGGCCGTCTGAAATGCCCACGGCCAAGCGCACCTGGGTGTGGGTGGCAGCGTCCCGCACGGTGCTGTGCAGCTGTTCGCCCAGCTGAAAAATCTGCTCGGCCAGCGGCAGCGCGGCCAGGCCGGCGTCGGTCAGCGCCAAGCCACGGCCGGCCGGCTTGAACAGCGCGTGCCCCAGCGACTGCTCCAGCGCGCGCACCTGGGCGCTCACGGTTTGCACCGCCATGCCCAAGCGCGCGGCGGCGTGTGACATGCCGCCTTCTTTGGCCGTGACCCAGAAGTAGTAGAGGTGCTTGTAGTTAAGTTCCTGGCTCATGCTTCGAATTTATCTGAAAAGAAATTCTAAAGCACATGCTTTTATGTGAATGAATGCGCGCCTAAGGTTGGGGGCTTGTTGACCAACCGAAGGAGCCAGTCATGCAGATTCGAGTGGAAACCGTTGCCGATGATCTCAACGGCGATGCCCGCCAGCGCGTCGAGGCGCGGGTGCGTTTTGTGATGCGCCGCATGCGCGCCCAGGTGATGCAGGTGCACGTGCGCCTGCGCGACATCAACGGCCCGCGCGGTGGCATCGATCAATCGTGCCAGATCACGCTGGCCACCGACCAGCACGGCACGCTGGTGGTGAACGCGGTCGAGCGCCAGGCCATGGGCGCGCTGGAACTGGCGCTCAAGCGCGCCGCTGGGGCCTTGGTGCGGGCCTGGCAGCGCCAACGCCGCCCGGTGCGTGGCTTGTCGCTGGCACGCCGCCAGGCGCTGGCCCTGGGAGGCGCAGCATGAAGTGGCTGTTGTGGGCGGTGGTGGCGCTGGCGGCGCTGATCTGGACCGGCGTGGTGGCCGTGGGCGCCCAGCTCAGCGACTGGCTGGCCGCAGCGGTGGCCAGTGGCCAGGCCGTGGACGTGGCGCGCAGCGCGGCCCAGTGGCCGGTGCCCGCGTGGTTGGCGCTGTGGGTGGACCCGGCCTGGGTGAGCGCGCTGCAGCAGGCCTGGGCCGACGCCTTCGCCTGGCTGTCGGACGTGTTGCCGGCGACTGCGGGATGGGCCGGCAGCTTGCTGGGCTGGGTGGCGCCTTTGTTGTGGCTGGTGTGGGCGGTGGTGCTCGGGCTGATGTTGTTGCTGGCGGGCGGCCTGCACTGGTTGATGGCGCGGCGCGGCCCGGCGGCTGTGCCCGGCCATTGAACGCCGTGGGGCGACCATGAGCCGACACATGGCGGGCCACCTGCGTGCCCGTGCGGCCGATGCCAGTGACGCCTGGCGGCTCACACTGGCCGAGTTGTTGGCTTTGCCGGACAGCCAGTCGCTGCCCAGCGTGTTGTTGCTGAGTGCGGCGCTCACCATGCTGCCGGTGGCGGGTGCCGGCACGGTGCTCAGCTTCCTGCTCTGGTGGGTGGCCTGGGCCTGGTGGCACGGGCACGACCGGTTGCCCGTGCCGCGCCGCGCGCTGGCGCTCAGCCTGAGCCCACGCTGGAGCCGACGTTGCCTGCACGGTCTGGCCTGGGTCTTTGAGCAGGCCGACCGCTGCCTCAAGCCCCGTTGGGCGATGTGGACCCACCAGCGCACACAGTCCTGGTGGGCGCTGTGGGTGTCGCTCATGGCCGCGCTGATTTTCCTGCCCTTGCCGCTGGGCAATGTGCTGCCCGCGCTCAGCCTGATGTTGGTGGCGCTGGGCTGGATGTTTCGCGACGGTTTGGCGCTGGCCCTGGCCGGCGCCACCGGGGTGGCGGCCCTGGCTTACGTGGTGGTGTGGTGGGAGCTGCTGCTGCGCCTGCTGGCCGCCGCGCTGCCCCACCTGCCCTGGCTTCAGGCGGCCTGACCGACCGGTCTGCGGGCTTCCAGGAAGGTGGCCAGTGCCTCCTCAGCCAGGGGCCGCGAAAACAGGTAGCCCTGGAACTGGGCGCAGCCGTGGCGGCGCAGAAAGTCTTTCTGCGCGTCGGTCTCCACGCCCTCGGCAATGACCTGCAGACCCAGGCTGCTGCCCAGGGTGAGGACGGCGCACACGATGGCGGCGTCGTTGGGGTCGGTCATCAGGTCACGCACAAACGACTGGTCGATCTTGAGCTGGTCCAGCGGCAGGCGCTTGAGGTAGTTCAGGGACGAATAGCCGGTGCCAAAGTCGTCGAGCGAGAACAACACGCCGTGGGCACGCAAGGTGGTCATTTTCTCGACCAGGCTTTCCACGTCGTCGGCCAGCACACTTTCGGTCAGCTCCAGTTCCAGGCGCGAAGGGTCGGCGCCCGTGGCGGCGAGGGTGTCGATGACGGAGCGCACAAAACGCGGGCTCCTGAACTGCTTGGCGCTGACGTTCACCGCGATGCGCAGCGGGCTCAGGTCGGGGTCGTGGCGCCAGGCCGCCAGTTTTTCGCAGGCGGTGGTCAGTACCCATTGGCCGAGTTCGAGGATGAAGCCACTTTGTTCGGCCAGGGGAATGAACTGCGCAGGCGACACGTTGCCCCGGGTGGGGTGCTGCCAGCGCAACAGCGCCTCCACGCCCTGCACCTGCCCGGTGGCGTCCACCTGGGGCTGGAAGTGCAAACGGAATTCGTTGTTGGCAATGCCCTGGCGCAGGTCCATCTCCAGGGTGGCGCGGGCGGTCAGTGCGATCTGCAGCTCGGCGTCGAAAAAGCGGTAGTTGTTGCGCCCGGCGCCTTTGGCCTGGTACATGGCCATGTCCGCCTGTCCCATCACCGTGTCGGTGCTGGTCCGCCCCGCATCGCCAAACAAGGCGACGCCCAGGCTGGCGGTGGTCATGTACTCGCGCTGTTGGGGGTGGAAGGGTTTGTCGAACAGCGCCAGCACCTTTTTCATCACCGCCTCGGTGTGGGCGGCGGCGGTGGCGCGGTCGGTGGCCAGGTTTTCGAGCAGCAGCACAAATTCGTCGCCGCCCAGGCGGGCCACGGTGTCGCCCTCGCGCACCGCGCCGGTCAGGCGCTGGGCCAGTTCCACCAGCAACTGGTCGCCCGCTTCGTGGCCCCAGGTGTCGTTCAGGGTTTTGAAGTCGTCCAGGTCCAGCATGACCAGGGCGCCCATGTTGCGGCTGCGTTCGCTGCCATGCAAGGCCCGCTGCAGCCGGTCCAGCAGCAGGCGGCGGTTGGGCAAATTGGTCAGCTGCTCATAAAAGGCCAGGTGGGCGATGTCGGCTTCGGCCTGGCGCTGTTGGGTGATGTCGCGCACCAGGCCGATGTAGGTGGGTTGGCCGTCGCGCCGCACCTCGGACACCGCCAGGTGGATGGGGAAGGTGTGCCCGTCGCGGTGCTGAGCCAACAGCTCGCGGCCCACGCCCACCACCTGCTTGGCGTCCGGGGTCTGGACCATCTGGTGGGCGATGTAGTTGTCGTGCCCACGGCGGAAACCCTCGGGCAGCAGCATGCGGGATGGCTGGCCAATGGCCTCTTCCGCGCTGTAGCCGAAGATGCGCGTGGCGGCCGGGTTGAAGGAGCCGATCACCCCAAAGTGATCGATGGTGATGATGCCATCGACCACGTTGTCCAGTATGGCCTGGGTGTGTTGTGCCACCTCGGCGAGCTGGCGGGTGGCCTGGATGCGCTCGGTGGCGTCTTGCATGATGCCGAACACGCGCAGGGCCTTGCCATTCTTGTCGCGCACGGCGTTGCCATAGCTGTGTACCCACCTGATTTGGTGATCGACGCGCACCAGCCGGAACTCGAAGCTGTAGAACCCGCCCCCGTCGATGCACCGCTGCAGTTCGGCACGCACACGTTCGCGGTCGTGTTTGTGGATGCGGTCCAGAAAGGTGTTTTCCGTGCCTTCCACGACGGGTTTGTGCGCGCCCAGCATGGCGGTCATCTGGCGTGACCAGAACACCCGTTTGGACGCCAGATCCCACTCCCACACACACACCTGGGCGTAGTCCAGGCTGAGGTCGAAACGGTCTTCGTTGCGCAGCAGCGTGTGCTGGTAGCGGCGCACCAGGCGCAGCAATTGCATGGAGCCCAGGCCCCAGGCCAGCAGAAACACAGCGGTGGCCAGCAACCACAGGCGCAGGTAGGGACGCCACGTGCCTTGAATTGCCGCATCGACCGGATAGATCGCCTGCACATGCAAGGCCATGCCCGGCACACGCTGGGCCACGCCCGACCACAGCTCGCCGCCGACGGGGTCGCTCCAGGTGTGGCCGGCTTGCTGGTCGGGTTGTTCGCTGCCGTCAAAAACAGGGGGGAAGTTGGCCACCAGGGCGTTGCCCCCGTGGCCGCCCAGCTGGCCTTCGACCAAGGGCGTGTCGCCATCGATCAGCACCCGAAAGCGGCTGCTGGGCACCAGTGCAGACAAGCGTTCCTGCAGTTGCTGCTGAAAGCGGTCACCCGACACCAGCAGCCACAGCGAGGCGCTGTGCAGCCCGGTGAAGGCCGCGCTTTTGAACACCATCACCGCTGTGCCTGGTGGCGGGCAACGTTCATCGGCCGCCGTGGTTGGCATGGCCCAAAGGCCCGCCGCCTCGATGGCAGGCTGCTCCCGCGCGAAAACACCGCAGTGGTTCGACAAGGTCGTGCGCCCGTCGGGTGCGCCGGAGGCCGCCAACACCTGCCCTTCGTCGTCCACCAGCAGCAAATCCAGTGTGCCTGGAACCAGGTTCTGGAACAGCCGCAATTGGGCGTGCAGGTCGGTGTCGTGGCCACCCTGCAGTGCCATGGCTTCGTTCAGGCGCATACCCAATTGCGACAGCACGTATTCCAGGTTGCGGTGTTGTTCGCCGATGGTGGCCACTTGCATGCGCACGGCGTCGGCCACGCGCTCGTTGGCGGCCTGGACTTCACTGTGGCGTCGGGCAGACAGGTGCAAGGCCACACCAGCGACCACCACCAGGGCCACCAGTGCGTTCAAGGCGAAAGCCGCCGCCACGGGCGAAATGCCGTAGCGGCGTGAGGTCAGCGTCTCATGGCCCCGGTTCATGAGGCCTCCTGCGCTGTCAAAGTCGGTGGCTGCGCTGCGTCGGCTGCGCACACCTGCTCGATGTGTTTATGGACCATGGCCCACCCCCCTGCTTGTTTTTTGGGAGATTATCGGCCCGAGCTACGCAATTTTTGACAATTATTTGTGCGGTGTGGGGGCATTACCCCGCCAAGCGGCTGAAAAACACCGCGCTCATCAGCAGGCCGACCACCACCACACCCGCGCGCACCCAGGCCACCGGCAGGCGTTTGGACCAGCGGGCGCCGAAGAAGCCCCCCGCCGTGGCGGCCACCATCATCACCAGGCCGGCTTTCCAGGCAATGGCCCCGGCCAGCACAAACGCCACCACCGACAGCCAGGACAACACCAGCGAGTTGAGGTTCTTGAGCGCGTTGACGGTGTTGAGCCTGCTTTCGCCCGCCACGGTGTACAGCGCCATCAGCAGGATGCCCAGGCCGCCGTTGAAGTAGCCGCCATACACCGCCACGGCCAGCAGCGCTGGGTTGCGCCAGCGGGCCTGTTGGCTGCCGGGGTGGCTGGCCGCCAGGCGTGCGATCCACGGCCCGGCCGCGAACAGCACGGTGGCAAACAGCAGCAGCCAGGGCACGATGCCGTTGAACAGGTGGCTGGGCGTGACCAGCAGCAGCAGGGCGCCCGCCACGCCACCCACGGCCGAAAGCAACATTTCCAGCTTGAGCCGGCGCGCAGGCAGCGCACGCAACTCCTCGCGAAAACCCAAGGTGCTGCCCAGGTAGCCGGGGCTGACCGCCAGCGCGCTGGTGGCGTTGGCCACGATGGGTGGCACGCCGGTGAACACCAGCGCGGGGAAGGTCAGAAAGCTGCCACCCCCGGCGATGGCGTTGAGCACGCCGGCGGCAAAGGCTGCCGCGGCCAGCAGGGTGTAGGTGCTGTAGGTGTCCATGGGCGGCGGTGTTCAGCCGTGCAGGTCATCGCGCCGGGCGAATTCCAGTAACCGGGCCAGTTCATGCGGGTGTGCCACCTCGTTGTGGGCGTGCCAGCGTTTGATGAGCCACATCACCCCGGCCACGATGACGCCGAAGATGGTGATGGCGGCAAACGCCGACAGCCCCATGCCGGTGGAGAAGCTGTAGAGGAAACCCAGGCCCAGGATGCAGGCCTGCTCGTTGAAGTTCTGCACCGCAATCGAGCGGCCCGCGCCCATCAGGTTGTGGCCTCTGTGTTGCAGCAGCGCGTTCATGGGCACCACCAGAAACCCGCCCAGGCCGCCCAGCAAAATCAGGAAGGGCGCGGCCAGCCACACGTTGTCGATGAAGTTCATCAGGATCACCAGCAGGCCCATGGCAATGCCCAGCGGCATGACCTTGGTGGCTTGGTCCAGCTTCATCCGCACCGAGGCCACCACCGCGCCCACCGCCGTGCCAATGGCCACCACCCCCACCAGGCCCGACGCCTGGGTGGTGCTGTAGCCCAAAGCCGCAGCGGCCCACGCCAGCACGATGTAGCGCAGGTTGCCACTGACGCCCCAGAACAGGGTGGTGGTGGCCAGCGAAATCTGGCCCAGGCGGTCGCGCCACAGACGGGTGTTGCAGGTCCAGAAGTCGGGCAACAGGGTCAGCGGGTTGCTGGGCAGGTGGCGCGGGGTGGCGCCGGTGAGCGGGATGCGGGTGTTGAACCACGCCGCCACCGCATAGACCAGCACCAGGGTGGCGATGGCGGCTTCGGGGCGGGTGTCAATGCCGGTGTTCACGCCCGGCAGGTCGATCGCCAGCAGCCAGCTCGAGAGCACCGGCCCCACCAACTGACCGCCCAGCAGCACGCCCAGAATGATGGAGGCGATGGTCAGGCCCTCGATCCACCCGTTGGCCTTGACCAGTTGGGACGGTGGCAGCAATTCGGTGAGGATGCCGTATTTGGCGGGCGAGTACGCCGCCGCGCCCAGGCCCACCACGGCATACGCCACCAGCGGATGCACCCCCCCCAGCATCATCAGGCAACCCACCACCTTGATGGCGTTGCTGATGAACATGACCCGGCCTTTGGGTTTGGCGTCGGCAAACGCGCCCACAAACGGGGCGAGCACCACATAGAACAGCGCAAACATGGGCACCAGCGCCGCACTTTGCCATTCGGCCGCGCCCCGGCTGCGCAACAACTCAACGGCGGCCACAAACAAAGCGTTGTCGGCCAGCGAGCTGAAAAACTGCGCCGTCATGATGGTGTAGAAGCCGCGCTTCATGGCGATGATTTTCCGGGGCGGTCAGTCGGTCAGGGCGCGGTGGGGGTTGAAAGTGCGGTTACAAAGTGGCCTGTCTCAAAAGCCACGAATGTGTAAACGCCTGTCACGGGTGGGCGGTTATAGCATGCCTACCACGTCCGCATTTCTCTCAGATTGCCATGCCACGTCCCATACTCGCCACCGTCCACACCCAGGCCTTGCGCCACAACCTCGAACGCGCCCGCCAGGCGGCCGGTGGCGACGCCAAGGTCTGGGCCGTCGTCAAGGCCAATGCCTACGGTCACGGCATCGAACGCGCGTTCGAAGGCCTGCGCGGCGCCGACGGTTTTGCCCTGCTTGATCTGGCGGAGGCCGAGCGCCTGCGTGCACTCGACTGGCGTGGGCCCATCCTGCTGTTGGAAGGCGTGTTTGAGGCGCGCGATCTGGAGCTGTGTTCGCGCCTGAACCTCTGGCACGCGGTGCACAGCAGCGAGCAGATCGACTGGCTGGCCGCCCACAAAACCCACCAGCCGCACCGCGTGTTTCTCAAACTCAACTCGGGCATGAACCGCCTGGGCTTCCAGCCCGAGGCCTTCCGCGCCGCCTGGGCGCGGCTGAATGCCTTGCCCCAGGTCGATGAAATCGGCTTCATGACCCACTTCAGCGACGCCGATGGCGCGCGTGGCATCGCGCACCAGGTGGCCGCGTTCGAGGCCGTGACCCGCGACCTGCCTGGCGAGCGCAGCCTGTGCAACAGCGCCGCCACCTTGCGCCACGCCAGCAACCCGTTGGCCGCCGATGGGCAACCCCTGACCTTGGCCGCCGACTGGGTGCGCGCCGGCATCATGGTCTACGGCGGCGCGCCCGATCACCCCGAGCGCACGGCCGCCGACTGGGGATTGTTGCCGGCCATGACCCTGGCCAGCCGGTTGATTGGCGTGCAAGACCTCACACCAGGCGACACCGTCGGCTATGGCTCGGCCTTTGTGGCCAATCGCGCCATGAAGGTGGGTGTGGTGGCGTGTGGCTACGCCGACGGCTACCCACGCCACGCCTCGGGCAGCGCCGCCACCGGTGGCATCGGCGGCCCGGTGCTGGTGGACGGGGTGCGCACCACGCTGCTGGGCCGTGTGAGCATGGACATGCTGGCGGTGGACCTGACGCCCGTGCTGGCCGCTGGCCGCAACGCCGGCCTGGGGGCCGAGGTGGTGTTGTGGGGCCGCAGCGCCAGCGGCGCTGTGTTGAGCGCCGACGAGGTGGCCCAAGCCGCCGGCACCATCAGCTACGAGCTCACCTGTGGGGTGGCGCAGCGGGTGCCGTTTGTGGTGGACTGACCGCCCGGCGCCGGCGCAAGGTTATGGCGTGCGGCCTATCATGGGGCGCTGTTCCACCGGAGCCCCACCATGCCGTCCATTTACGACTTCGAAGCCGAATCCATCAACGGCAAACCCGTGCCCTTGGCCCAGTACCAAGGCAAGGTGATGCTGATCGTCAACACCGCCAGCGCTTGTGGGTTCACGCCGCAATTTGCCGGGCTGGAAAAGCTGCACCAGGATCACGGCCCGCAAGGCCTGGTGGTGCTGGGATTTCCCTGCAACCAATTTGGCAGCCAGGACCCAGGCGCCAACGACGAGATCGCCAGCTTTTGCCAAGTGAACTATGGGGTCGATTTCCCCATGATGGCCAAGATCGACGTCAATGGGGCCGGCGCTCATCCCTTGTACCAGTGGCTCACCGCCGAGGCGCCGGGCTTGCTCGGCAGCAAGGCCATCAAATGGAACTTCACCAAATTCCTGGTGGGCAAGGACGGGCGGGTGATCAAACGCTACGCACCGCAGGACACGCCCGCCTCTTTGGCCAAGGACATTGCCGCCGCGTTGGCGGCGTGAGGGTTTCAGGCAGCGGCCCGTGCCTCTGCCACCAGCCAGGCCCGCAACAGCCCCACCGCGATCGGTTCCTCGGCCAGCTCGGGGGTCACAAACCAATAGCGCCGGCCGCTGGCAAATG
This sequence comes from Hydrogenophaga defluvii, assembly GCF_042665235.1. Lineage (NCBI taxonomy): Bacteria > Pseudomonadati > Pseudomonadota > Betaproteobacteria > Burkholderiales > Comamonadaceae > Hydrogenophaga > Hydrogenophaga defluvii. The sequence goes on from NZ_JBHTBZ010000049.1 coordinate 65,210, forward strand.
GGCGGTCGCAGGCCACCACCAGCTCGCCACGCGCCAACTCGTCTTGCACCAGCAGGCGCGGCACCAGTGCCACCCCCAAACCGTGTGCCGCCGCCGCGGCGGTGAGCGAAAACAGTTCGTGCCGTGGACCGGCCAGGGCCAGGGGGGCGTCCACGCCATTCGCCTCGAACCACTGGCGCCACGCGTCGGGCCGGGTGCTCTGTTGCAGCAGGGGCAGTTGAGCCACATCGGCCGCTTGCAACTTCTGGCGCCCTGCCAGCAAGGCCGGACCGCAGACCGGGACCACCACTTCGGGCAGCAGCTCCGTGGCGTGGGTACCGGCCCAGTTGGCCACTTGCTCGGGTGTGCCGGCGTACAGGGCGGCGTCCCGCTCCGAGTCGGCAAACAGGAAGGCGCGCGTGCTGGTTTCGAGGTGCACGACGATTTCCGGGTGCTGCTGCGCCAGTGCGGGCAGGCGTGGCATGAGCCATCGGGTGGCAAAGGTCGGCACGGCAGACAGGTGCACCGCTCGGCTCTGGCCGAAGCGGGCCATGGCGTCCAGGGTGTCGCGCTCCAGCGCGTCGAGGCGGCGCGCCACCTGCTGGGCGTAGTCGGCACCACTGGGCGTGAGCAGCACGCCATGGCGCGTGCGCTGGAACAACTGCACATTCAGGAATGACTCCAGCTGCGCAATCTGGCGTGAGACGGCGCTTTGTGTGAGCGCCAGTTCCTGTGCGGCACGGGTGTAGCTCTGATGGCGCGCCGCCGATTCAAAGCACTGCAGGGCCTGGGTGGAAGGGATCTTGCGACGCATGGGGCGATTGTGCTTAAAAATGCGCAAATCGCATATCTGGGTGCAAAACAATCGTTTGCCACCGGGGGCGGGCGGGCCTACGATGTGCCCACTCCCCCATCCACACAACCGCTTTCAAGGAGACCCACCATGGCCCGCAACACATTCCAATGGGATGACCCGTTTCTGCTGGATCAGCAGCTGACCGAAGACGAACGCATGATCCGCGATGCGGCCTATGAGTACTGCCAGGGCAAGTTGTTGCCCCGCGTGCAGGACATGTTCCGCCACGAAAAGAACGACATCACCATCTTCCGTGAGATGGGCGAGCTGGGCCTGTTGGGCCCCACCATTCCCACGCAGTACGGTGGCGCCGGCTTGAACCACGTGAGCTACGGCCTGGTGGCGCGCGAAATCGAGCGCGTGGACTCGGGCTACCGCTCCATGGCTTCGGTGCAGTCTTCTCTGGTGATGGTGCCCATCAACGAATTCGGTTCCGAAGCACAAAAGCAGAAGTACCTGCCCAAGCTGGCCTCGGGCGAGTTCATCGGCTGCTTCGGCCTGACCGAACCCGACCACGGCTCCGACCCCGGCAGCATGGCGACCCGCGCCTACAAGGTGGACGGCGGCTACAAGCTCAAGGGCAGCAAGATGTGGATCACCAACAGCCCGGTGGCCGACGTGTTTGTGGTGTGGGCCAAGGAAGTGTCCGAAGGCGGCGCCGTTGGCCCCATCCGTGGTTTTGTGCTCGAAAAGGGCATGAAGGGCCTGACCGCACCAGCCATCCATGGCAAGGTGGGTTTGCGCGCCTCCATCACTGGTGAGATCGTGATGGACGACGTGTTCTGCCCCGAAGAAAACGCCTTCCCCGAAGTGCAAGGCCTCAAAGGCCCCTTCACCTGCCTGAACAGCGCGCGCTTCGGCATCGCCTGGGGTGTCATGGGTGCCGCCGAGTTCTGCTGGCACATGGCCCGCCAGTACACGCTGGACCGCAAACAGTTTGGCCGCCCCCTGGCCGCCAACCAGCTGATCCAGAAGAAGCTGGCCGACATGCAGACCGAAATCACCCTGGGCCTGCAAGCCGCCTTGCGCGTGGGCCGCATGAAGGACGAGCACCAGAACGTGGTGGAAATCACCTCGCTGATCAAGCGCAACAACTGCGGCAAGTCGCTGGACATCGCTCGCCTGGCGCGCGACATGATGGGTGGCAACGGCATTTCCGACGAGTTCGGCGTGGCACGCCACCTGGTGAACCTGGAGGTGGTGAACACCTACGAAGGCACCCACGACATCCACGCGCTCATTTTGGGTCGCGCCCAAACTGGCATCGCCGCATTTGCGAACTGATCGTTCACTGAATCGCTGAAACCAGGCGCCCTGTCTCCTCGCTGGAGCCAGGGCGTTGTCCATTTGTTGAGAACCTCCATGACCACCTCCCCAGGCGCTCTGTCCCATCTCAAAGTCCTAGATCTCTCCCGCGTGCTCGCGGGCCCCTGGTGCACCCAGATCCTGGCCGACCTCGGGGCCGATGTGGTCAAGGTCGAAAAGCCCGGCGAGGGCGACGACACCCGCAAGTGGGGCCCGCCCTTCGTCAAAGACGCGGCCGGCAACAACACCGAACACGCCAGCTACTACACAGCGGCCAACCGCAACAAACGCTCGGTCACCATCGACATGGCCCAGCCCGAAGGCCAGGCGCTGATCCGCCAGATGGCCGCGCAGGCAGACGTGCTGGTGGAGAACTTCAAGGTCGGTGGCCTCAAAAAATACGGGCTGGACTACGCCAGCCTCCAGGCCGTGAACCCGCGCCTGATTTACTGCTCGGTCACCGGCTTCGGCCAGACCGGCCCCCACGCCGAGCGCGCCGGCTACGACCTCATGATCCAGGCCACCAGCGGCATGATGAGCATCACCGGCCGCCCGGACGACGTGCCCGGAGGCGGCCCGCAGCGTGTGGGCGTGGCGTTGACCGACATCTTCACCGGCGTCTACTCGGCCACCGCCATCCTGGCCGCGATCGAAACCCGCCATCGCACCGGCACCGGCCAGCACATCGACATGGCCTTGCTTGATGTGGGCATGGCCATCCTGGCCAACCAGGCCGCGTCCTATCTGAACGCCGGCATCGTGCCGCAGCGCCAGGGCAACAGCCACCCCAGCTTGGCGCCCTACCAAGACTTTCCCACGGCCGATGGTTCCATGCTGCTGGCCATTGGCAACGACGGCCAGTTTGCGCGTTTTTGCGCGGCGGCAGGCCACCCCGAATGGGCACAAGACCCGCGCTACGCCAGCAACACCTTGCGCGTGCAACACCGCGAGGTGCTGATCCCGGCCATGGCCGAAGTGACCCGCACCCGCAGCACCACCGAGTGGATTGCGCTGCTGGAAGACAAGGCCGTGCCCTGTGGCCCCATCAACGACATTGGCCAGGCCTTTGCCGATGAGCAGGTGCAAGCGCGTGGCCTGGCGATTGCGCAGCAGCGCGAGGACGGCCTGGCCATACGCAGCGTGGCCAGCCCCATCCGCCTGGGCGACTACCCCGCGCAACTGCGCCACGCGCCGCCCACGCTGGGGCAGCACACCGACGAGGTGCTGGCCGAGCTGGGGCTGGATGCGGCGCGCATCGCCGCGCTCAAACAAGGCGGCGTGGTCTGACGGGTTGATCGCCAGCGGCGAGCGGGCGAGCGAGAGCGCTGCCTACAATGGGCTTCATCATTTTTGAAGATGGATTCCCCCCATGAAAACCCAAGCCGCCGTTGCCTGGAAAGCGGGTGCCCCGCTGACGATTGAAACCGTGGACCTGCAAGGCCCCAAGTTCGGTGAAGTGCTGGTCGAGATCAAGGCCACCGGCATCTGCCACACCGACTACTACACCCTCAGCGGTGCCGACCCCGAAGGCCTGTTCCCCGCCATCCTCGGCCACGAGGGCGCGGGCATCGTGGTGGACGTGGGCCCTGGCGTGACCACCCTCAAAAAGGGCGACCACGTCATCCCCCTCTACACGCCCGAATGCCGCCAGTGCAAGTTCTGCCTGAGCCGCAAGACCAACCTGTGCCAGCTCATCCGTGGCACCCAGGGCAAGGGCCTGATGCCCGACGCCAGCAGCCGCTTCTCCATCGACGGCCAACCCATCCTGCACTACATGGGCACCAGCACCTTCGCCAACCACACGGTGGTGCCCGAAATCGCCCTGGCCAAGATCCGCGAGGACGCGCCGTTTGACAAGGTCTGCTACATCGGCTGTGGCGTCACCACCGGCATCGGTGCGGTGATCTTCACCGCCA
>NZ_JBHTBZ010000049.1:69275-82042 GCF_042665235.1 Hydrogenophaga defluvii
CGGCCTGGGCGGCATCGGCCTGAACGTGATCCAGGGCGCCAAGATGGTGGGGGCCGACAAGATCATTGGTGTGGACCTGAACCCCGCACGCGAAGCCATGGCGCGCAAGTTCGGCATGACGCACTTCATCAACCCCAAAGAGCACGCCAACCTGGTGGATGCGATCGTTCAGCTCACCGACGGCGGCGCCGACTACAGCTTCGAGTGCATCGGCAACACCAAGGTGATGCGCGACGCGCTGGAATGCACACACAAAGGCTGGGGCCGCAGCATCATCATCGGCGTGGCGGAGGCGGGTGCCGAGATCAGCACCCGGCCGTTCCAGTTGGTGACGGGGCGCAAGTGGGAAGGCTCGGCCTTTGGGGGTGCGCGCGGGCGCACCGACGTGCCCAAGATCGTGGACTGGTACATGGACGGCAAGATCAACATCGACGACCTGATCACCCACAAGCTGCCGCTGTCGCGCATCAACGAGGGCTTTGACCTCATGAAGGCCGGCGAGTCCATCCGCACCGTTGTCGAGTTCTGAAATGAAACTGCCCCCACGCTCATCGCTTCGCGTATCGCTGCCCCCCAGGGGGAAGCGTCAGTGCCTTCGGGCGGCCGGGCGGCACTGACATGTCGCTGGACAACCTGGAACTGATCAGCGAACACGCCTGCTTCGGTGGCGTGCAGCGTTTCTACAAACACAGCTCGGCCGAAATCGGTTTGCCCATGCGCTTCGGCCTGTTCCTACCGCCGCAGGCGCTGGCCGGGCAGGCCGTGCCGCTGCTCACCTACCTGGCCGGTCTGACCTGTACCGAAGAAACCTTCGCCATCAAGGCCGGCGCACAACGCCAGGCGGCCGAACTGGGCCTGGTCATCCTCACGCCCGACACCAGCCCGCGCGGTGCCGGCATTGTGGGCGAAGACCACCACTGGGAATTTGGTGTGGGCGCCGGCTTTTACCTGGACGCCACCGAAATGCCCTGGTCCGGCCACTGGTGCATGGAGAGTTACATCGTCAAGGAACTGCTGCCCGGCGTGACAGCGCAGTTTGGTCTGGACGGTCAGCGCCTGGGCCTGTTCGGCCACTCCATGGGCGGTCACGGCGCGCTCACGCTCGCGCTGCGCCACCCCGGCGTGTTCAAAAGCGTGTCGGCCTTTGCGCCCATTTCTGCCCCCACACAATGCCCCTGGGGGCACAACGCCTTCACCGGTTACCTGGGGCAGGACGAAGGCACCTGGGCCGCCCACGACGCCAGCGCGCTGATGGCGCAGCAGACATCCGCGCCGTACGCCAACGGCATCCTCATCGACCAAGGCCTGGCCGACAAATTCCTGGTGGAACAACTCAAGCCCGAGCTGTTCGAAGCCGCGTGCGCCCAGGCGGGCCAGCCGCTCACGCTGCGCCGCCACGCCGGCTACGACCACGGTTATTACTTCATCCAGACCTTCATGGCCGACCACCTTCGGCACCACGCCGAGCGGCTGGCCTGAATCAGGCCAGCGCCGACTGAAAGCGCCCAGTGGGTTCTTGCAAAACTTGACGAAGCGTGTGCGTGCTGCGCTGGCTGTCCCTTGTAGGATGGGCAGCCTGTTTCAGGCAGGCAATCATTCAGGGAGACACTCACATGGCGCTGACCAAGTTCGGATTTATCGTTACCGGCGACCGGTTCGTCCAGTACCAGGGGACAGACAATTTTTCCATGAAGGTGGTGGGCGTGCGCGAGCCAAGTGAAGGTATCGCGGCCGCGAAAGACATGGTCGCGGAGGGCATTCAACTCATCGAGTTGTGCGGCGGTTTCAGCCCCGTTTGGGCAGGCAAGGTGATCGAGGCCATCGACTACAAGGTGCCAGTAGGTGTGGTCGCCTATGGTCCGGAATCCATTGATGCCATGTACAGGTTGTTTGCGCAGTGAAAAGCGCAAGCGCGCTCGTGCCACCGCGCGACGCCCCGACGATGAACACGGTGAATATCGCCCGGGAAGCTCTTGCGCTTCCCTCTTCCTGGCAGTCCAAAATCATTGGCAAGGCTGGTGGCGCAAACGTCAAGGTTTTGCGGATGGACGCTTCCTCATATCCAAGCGAAGTGCACGACTTTGTGGAGGCTTTGCTTGTGCTGGAGGGTCACATGAACCTCGATATCGACGGGCAAGCCATTTGCGTGCAAGCGGGTGAGGTGTTCTTGGTTCCCGCTGGGCAGCCTCATGCAGTGGCTGCGGGCAGCTGTGGGACTTTGGTCATTGTCGATCAGTGAGCAGGTCACGTGCGCAACTGGCCAGTCGTCTACGAGCTTCGCTTGTCTGGAGGCGACTGCTGGTCATCACGAAAGGCTTGAGGGCGAAGGTGATATCGCTGCGTCCAGCACCTCCACCCAGTGCCGCACCGGCGTGTTGGTGCCGCTTTGCAGGTGGGTGATGCAGCCGATGTTGGCGCTGACGATGGTGCCGGCCTGCAACTCGCCCAGGTGGCCGAGCTTGCGGTCGCGCAGGGTGTAGCTGATCTCGGGGTTGAGCACCGAGTAGGTGCCGGCCGAGCCGCAGCACAGGTGGGGTTCAACGCGGTTGACCTGGATGTCAAAGCCCAGGGCGCCCAGGTGCTGTTCCACGCCGCCTTTGAGTTGTTGGCCGTGCTGCAGCGTGCAGGGCGGGTGGAAGGCGAGTTTGGCGCTGGCCTTCACCTTGCCTTGCAGCGCGGGCACCAGTTCGGGCAACAGTTCGCTCAGGTCTTTTGTCAGCTCGCTGATGCGCGCGGCCTTGGCTGCCCATTCAGGCTCGTCTTGCAGGATGTGGCCGTATTCCTTGACCGTGACACCACAACCAGAGGCGTTCATCACGATGGCCTCAACCTCCGCTTCGACGTGTGGCCACCAGGCGGCGATGTTGGCGCGCATCTGGGCTTTGCCGCCGTCCTGGTCGTTGAGGTGGAACTTGACCGCGCCACAGCAGCCGGCTTGGCCTTCGACGATGGTCTGGATGCCGGCAGCGTCCAGCACGCGGGCGGTGGCGCTGTTGATGTTGGGCATCATGGCCGGCTGCACACAACCGGACAGCATCAATACCTTGCGCGTGTGCTGGCGGGTGGGCCAGGCGCCAGCGTCCTGCCGAGCGGGCACCTTGTTCTTGAGTGATGCCGGCAGCAGCGGGCGCACCAGTTGCCCCAGCTTCATGGCCGGGCCAAACAGCGGCGAGGGCAGGCCTTCTTTCAGCAGCCAGCGCACGGCCTTTTCACCGGCCGGGCGTGGCACCTTGGCGTCGACGATCTTGCGGCCGATGTCCACCAGGTGGCCGTAGTCCACGCCGCTGGGGCAGGTGGATTCGCAGTTGCGGCAGGTCAGGCAGCGGTCCAGGTGCTGCTGGGTGGCGCGGGTGGGCGTGGCGCCTTCGAGCACCTGCTTCATCAGGTAGATGCGCCCGCGCGGGCCGTCCAGTTCGTCGCCCAGCAACTGGTAAGTGGGGCATGTGGCGGTGCAGAAGCCGCAGTGCACACATTTGCGCAGGATGGCTTCGGCGGCTTGGCCGTCGGGCGTGCCTTTGAACTCGGGGGAGAGGTTGGTTTGCATGCTCAGGCCAGCTTTCCTGCGTTGAAGATGCCAGCCGGGTCGAAGGCTTCGCGCAGGCGCTGTTCGATCTGGGCCAGGGGGCCGGTGGTGGGTGTGCGGCGTGGCACGCCGGCTGGCAGGCCGTTGATGGGCGGGCGGAACAGCGTGGCATGGCCGCCCGCGCGGGCGGCGGCGGCGCGCAGGCGCTCGGCCGCATCCACGGGCGCCCAGAGCCAACGCTGGCCACCGTGCCATTCGATGAACTGCGACCACGGCAGCTCCAGCGCGGGCGCGGACGGTGCCACGCTCAGGCGCCACAGGGCCGCGTCGGGTGCGGGCGCGGTGAAGAAGGGCAGGCGCTGGTCGCGGCAATCGGCCCAGTCGGTGCCGGCCTGGGTGTTGTCCATGCGCTGACCCGGCACGTCGTTCAACATGCGGGCACAAGCCGATTCCACGGCGGCCACGGCACCGCGCAGGCGTACGAACAGCAGGTCTTTGGGCGGTGAGGCGGTGTCATCGTGCACCCAGCAACTGGCGTTCATTGGTAGCGGCAGGCCGCCCCAGCGCTGCAACTGCGCCAGGGCTGGGGCCTGTGGCAGTTCAAACACCAGCGTGGCTTCGGCGGGCGCCACCGGCAGCACCTTGAGCGAAACCTCGACGATCAGGCACAGCGTGCCCCAGCTGCCAGCCAGAAGGCGGCTGACGTCATAGCCCGCCACGTTTTTCATGACCTGGCCGCCGTAGGTGAGCAACTCGCCCCGGCCGTTGAGCACCTGCACGCCGAGCACATAGTCGCGCACGGCGCCCACGCTGGCGCGCGCCGGGCCGCTCAGGCCGGCGGCCACCATGCCGCCCACGGTGGCGCCGGGGCCGAAGTGGGGCGGCTCGAAGGGCAGGCACTGACCGTGTTGAGCCAGCAAGGCTTCAATCTCCGCCAGAGGCGTGCCGGCCAGGGCGGTGATGACCAGTTCGGTGGGTTCGTAGGCCACCACGCCGCTGAGGTCGCGCGTGTTCAGCACGGGCAGGCCGTGCGCTGGCGCGCCGTGGAAGGCTTTGGTGTCGCCACCGCGCACGCGCAGGGGCGTGCGGCTGACTGACGCAGACAGCACCGACTCGACGAGCGGCGCCAGGGCGGGATGGGTGGCAGCTTGCATGGCCGCAATGGTAGCGACCGTGCCCTTTGTTGGCGCTTGATATTTTTTGTGCCCCCGCGCGCGGGATTTCAGCTCGCGTGGCCGAGGCAGGCGCCGGCGTTGGGCCGGCCGCGGCATTCGCGTTTGAGGCGTTTGGCGCGGGTGGCGTCGCTCTCCTCGGAGCTGCTGGGCACGACCTTCACGCTGCCGGTGCGCTGGCGGGGTTTGTCCTCGGCTTTGACCTGGCGGGCCTGGGCGGTGGACACAAGCAGGGCCAGGCCAAGCAGCCAGGCCAGTTCAGTGGCGTGTTTCATGTTCTCTCCCTGATCGAAGCGCCATGGTAGATCGGGTGCCACGGCTTGGCTACACTGCCCCGATGCTTTGGGTCAAATCCTTTCACATCGTTTTTGTGGCCAGCTGGTTTGCCGGCCTGTTCTACTTGCCGCGCATCTTTGTCAATCTGGCCATGGTGCCACCCGAGAGCGTGGCAGAGCGCGAGCGCCTGCTCACCATGGCGCGCAAGTTGTTGCGCTTCTCCACCCTGCTGGCGGTGCCGGCGCTGGGCTTGGGGTTGTGGCTGTGGCTGGGCTATGGCATCGGCATGGGGCCGGGCAATGGCTGGATGCACGCCAAGCTGCTGATCGTGTTGCTGGTGGTGGGCTACCACCACCTGTGTGCACGCATGCTCAAGGGGTTTGTGGCCGGCCAAGACCGCCGCAGCCACGTCTGGTACCGCTGGTTCAACGAGGCGCCCGTGCTGATGCTGGTGGCCGCCGTGGTGCTGGTGGTGGTCAAGCCCTTCTGACGGCCATGTCAAGCGACCGCCACGACGGTCAGCACAGCTTTGCGCTGCTGCTGGCGCTGTGGTACGTGGCCTTGGTGGTGTACGCCAGCCTCTACCCTTTCCACAGTTGGCGCGACCAAGGGGTTTCGCCGTGGGACTACCTGTGGGCGCCCTGGCCGCGGTACTGGACGCTCAAGGACGTGCTGGCCAACCTGGCCGGGTACATGCCGCTGGGTTTTCTGATCACCTGGGCGGCTTGGCGGCGTGGCGCGCGGGTGCTGGCCTTGCTGGCAGGCGCGCTGCTGCCGGCGCTGTTGTCCCTGGGCCTGGAGGCTGTGCAAAGCTACCTGCCCCAGCGTGTGCCGTCCAACGTGGACTGGCTGCTCAATGCTGCAGGCGCCTTGTTGGGGGCGGTGTTGGCCCTGATGCTGGGGCACGGGGGCGCCATCGCACGCTGGAGTGATTTCCGCCAGCGTGTGTTTGTGCCGGATTCGCGTGGTGCCCTGGTGTTGCTGGCCTTGTGGCCGCCGGCGCTGTTGTACCCCTCGTCCCTGCCGTTTGGCTTGGGGCAGGTGTGGCAGCGGGTCGAGGTGTGGCTGGGTGAAACCTTGGTGGACACGCCGTTTGCCGCTTGGCTGCCGGCCCAGCCACCGGCCCTGAGCGAGCTCAGCGCGCTGGGCACCGCCGTGTGTGTGGCGTTCAGCCTGTTGGTGCCTTGCCTGCTGGGCTACGCCGTGTTGGCCACGCTGCGGCAGCGTCTGTGGTACTGGCTGTTTTTTTGTGTGGGCGCCTTTGGGGTGGGGGGCGTGTCGGCCGGGCTCACCTACGGCCCCGCGCACGCCTGGGCATGGTTGGTGCCACAGGTGGTGGCCGGCGGCGTGGCGGCGGCCCTGCTGGCCTTGCTGGCGCTGGGTTTGCCCCGGCGCACCTGTGCGGTGTTGATGCTGTTGGCGTTGGCGTTCTCGCTGGGCTTGCTCAACCAGGCGCCCGACAGCCCCTATCTGGACCAGTCGCTGCAGCTGTGGGAGCAAAGCCGCTACAGCCACTTTCATGGGCTCAGCCAGTGGTTGGGCTGGCTCTGGCCCTATCTGGCGTTGGCTTACGGCGTGGTCTTGGCTTCTCGGCGTGGGCGCCCTCACTAAAATGCGCGGATGTCCGATGCCGCATCCACCCCGCCTGGTTCCTACTACCAGCGCCACATTTTTTTCTGTCTGAACCAGCGCGACAACGGCGAAGCCTGCTGCGCCGACCACAACGCCCAAAAAGCCTTTGACCGCTGCAAGGCCCAGGTCAAGGCGCAGGGCCTGGCCGGCCCCGGCAAGGTGCGGGTCAACAAGGCCGGTTGCCTGGACCGCTGCGCCGGTGGCCCCATCGCTGTGGTTTACCCCGAAGCCACCTGGTACACCTTTGTGGACGAGGCCGACATCGACGAGATCGTCAGCTCGCACCTGCGCGATGGCGTGGTGGTCGAGCGGCTGCGCACGCCCCACGACGTCGGTCGATGAACGCTCAGACCGAGAAGCTGCTGATTCCTGGCGCCGCTGGCGCCATCGAGGTGGCGCGCGACGTGGCGCCCGAGGCGTGCGGCGTGGCCGTCATCGCCCACCCGCACCCGCTGTTTGGCGGCACCATGGACAACAAAGTGGTGCAGACCCTGGCGCGTGCCTTCGTTCAATGTGGCTGGAGCACCTTGCGTTTCAACTTCCGTGGCGTGGGCCAGAGCGCGGGTGTGCACGACGAAGGCCGGGGCGAAGCGGCCGACCTGCTGCAGGTGGTCGAGCAGCTCGCGCCGCAGGGCCCGCTGTGCCTGGCCGGCTTTTCCTTCGGTGCTTTTGTCACCTCCCACGTGGTGGCGGCGCTGGCGCCGCAGCGCGACATCTACAAGATCGCCCTCATTGGCACGGCGGCCAGCCGTTTCAATGTGTTGCCCATCGCGGCGGAACTCCACGAGCGCACCCTGGTCGTTCATGGCGAGGCCGATGACACCGTGCCGCTGGCCTCGGTGATGGACTGGGCGCGGCCCCAGGTGTTGCCGGTGACGGTGGTGCCCGGCGGCGGCCACTTCTTTCATGGTCAGCTGCCCCTGCTGCGTTCGCTGGTGGTGCGCCACCTGCGGGCCTGAGCCGGGCGCGGTCTGGCCTTCATTTTTTGTTTTCTGAGGATTCCCTGTGTTGCGTTTTTCTGATTCGTCGGCGGCCACCTCGTGGCGCACCGTTCGCCAGGCCACGTTCGCTCTGAGTTTGGGCCTGGCGGCACTGGGCGCCAGCGCCCAGGCCCTGACGCCGCCCGAAGTGGCCGCGCGCGCCTACCTGCTGCTGGACGTGACCAGCCAGCAGGTGCTGGCCGCCAAGGACGCCGATGTGCAGGTGGAGCCCGCGTCCCTTACCAAGCTGATGACCGCCTACCTGGTGTTCGACGCCCTCAAGGCCAAGAAGATCAGCTTGACGCAGACCTTTGGCGTGAGTGAGCGGGCCTGGAAGATGCCTGGCTCGCGCATGTTCATCGACCCCAAGATGATGGTGCCGGTGGAAGACCTGCTCAAGGGCATGATCGTGCAATCGGGCAACGACGCCACCGTGGCTCTGGCCGAGGGGGTGGCCGGTTCGGTGGAGCGGTTTGTGCAACTCATGAACGAGCAAGCCAAGGCGCTGGGCATGACCAACACCAGCTACCGCAACCCGGAGGGCCTGACCGAAGCCGGCCACACCACCACCGCGCGCGACCTGGCGACCCTGGCGACGCGGCTCATGCGCGACTTTCCGGACTACGTTCCTTACTACGCCATCCAACGCTACCGCTACGCCGGCACGCCGACGGCCAACGACAGCAACCGCAACCTGCTGCTGTTCCGCGATCCGAGTGTTGATGGCCTCAAGACAGGTTTCACCAACGCGGCCGGCTATTGCCTCGTGGCCACCGCTCGCCGCAACTTCCCCGTCTTGGGCGAGGGCGCTGCCGGCCAACGCCGCCTGATCAGTGTGGTGTTGGGGGCTGCGAGCGAAAACGCCCGCGCGGCCGAAAGCCAGAAGCTGTTGAACTGGGGCTTTTCGGCCTACGAGGCGGTGCGCCTGTTTGCGCCCGGCCAGCCGGCCGTGACGCCGGCTGTGTGGAAAGGCAAGGCCCCGACCGTTGGCTTGGGGGTGCCCGAGGGCATTGTGGTGAGCGTGCCGGCCGGTGAGGGCTCCAAGCTCAAGACCGAGGTGGTGCGCCCCGACCCGCTGGTGGCGCCGCTGCAAAAGGGCCAAAAGCTGGGCTCGCTCAAGGTCAGCACCGGTGGTGGCGTGGCCGTCACCGAAGTGCCCCTCACGGTGCTGGAGACGGTGGAAGAGGCCGGCGTTCTGGGCCGGGCGTGGGACGCCATACGCCTCTGGATCAAGTAAATCTGTGCTTTGTGTGCCGGCAGTGGCGCGGCTGGCTTGCGCCGCTTGGCCCCCCGTGCTACATTAGCGGGCTTTTCGAAAATTTTCGAAGGGCTTTTCGTTTTCGCTTTTTTCAAACGTTTAGGGACGTTTCCAATGCCAACCATCAATCAACTCGTGCGCCACGGCCGGGAGGTCGAAAAGACCAAATCCAAGAGCCCGGCCATGGAGAACTCTCCTCAGCGTCGTGGCGTGTGCACCCGTGTGTACACCACGACCCCCAAGAAGCCCAACTCCGCTCTGCGTAAGGTCGCCAAGGTGCGCCTGACCAACGGTTTTGAGGTCATCTCCTACATCGGCGGTGAAGGCCACAACCTGCAAGAGCACAGCGTCGTGCTGGTGCGCGGCGGTCGTGTGAAGGACTTGCCTGGTGTGCGTTACCACATCGTCCGTGGCTCGCTGGACTTGCAAGGCGTGAAAGACCGCAAGCAGTCGCGCTCCAAGTACGGTGCCAAGCGTCCCAAGGCGAAGTAATTCGACTTGTTGTTCGGTGTTCGGCCGGCCGGCAAGCCGTGTTGAACGTAGTGACCCCAAAACGCCATGTCGGCGTCGGGTCGAGTAAGTGAAAACCTGGCTGGGTTTTCGCGGTGTCTGAAAAGACGCCAACTGAAGCAAATTTGAGGTGTAAACATGCCACGTCGTCGCGAAGTCCCTAAACGTGAAATCCTGCCGGATCCCAAGTTCGGCAACGTCGAGCTCTCCAAGTTCATGAACGTGATCATGGAAGGCGGCAAGAAGGCCGTCGCCGAGCGCATCATCTACGGTGCCTTGGAGCAGATCGAGAAGAAAACCGGCAAAGACCCGCTGGAAGCCTTCACCACCGCCATCAACAACGTCAAGCCCATGGTGGAAGTCAAGTCCCGCCGCGTGGGTGGTGCCAACTACCAGGTGCCCGTTGAAGTGCGCCCCGTCCGCCGCCTGGCCCTGTCCATGCGTTGGATCAAGGAAGCCGCCCGCAAGCGCGGCGAGAAGTCCATGGCCCTGCGCCTGGCCAACGAGCTGATCGAGGCCAACGAAGGCCGTGGCGGCGCCATGAAGAAGCGTGACGAAGTGCACCGCATGGCCGAAGCCAACAAGGCGTTCAGCCACTTCCGCTTCTGATTCACGCGGGTTTCATCTTTACCCGCTAGCCTCTCAGAAGCGAGCCCGCCACCCCAATCGGGGAGCGGGCTTTAATGCATCAATTTGGAGAATTTTCATGGCACGCACTACGCCCCTGGAGCGGTACCGCAATATCGGTATTTCCGCCCACATCGACGCCGGTAAAACCACCACCACCGAGCGCATCCTGTTCTACACCGGTGTGAACCACAAGATCGGTGAAGTGCACGATGGCGCGGCCACCATGGACTGGATGGAGCAGGAACAAGAGCGCGGCATCACCATCACGTCCGCTGCCACCACCTGCTTCTGGAAGGGCATGGACCGCTCGTTCGAAGAGCACCGCTTCAACATCATCGACACCCCCGGCCACGTGGACTTCACCATCGAGGTGGAGCGTTCCATGCGCGTGCTGGACGGCGCCTGCATGGTGTACTGCGCCGTGGGTGGCGTGCAGCCCCAGTCGGAAACCGTCTGGCGCCAGGCCAACAAGTACAAGGTGCCGCGTCTGGCCTTTGTGAACAAGATGGACCGCACCGGTGCCAACTTCTTCAAGGTTTACGAAGGCATGAAGCTGCGCCTGAAGGCCAACCCCGTGCCCATCGTGATCCCCATCGGCGCCGAAGACAACTTCGTCGGCGTGGTTGATCTGCGCAAGATGAAGGCCATCATCTGGGACGAAGCTTCCCAGGGCATGAAGTTCACCTTCGAAGACATCCCCGCCAACCTGGTCGAGCAGGCCAAGGAATGGCGCGAGAAGATGGTCGAGGCGGCTGCCGAAGCCTCCGAAGAGCTGATGAACAAGTACCTGGAAGAAGGTGACTTGTCTGAAGCCGAAATCACGGCCGGTCTGCGCGCCCGCACCCTGGCGTGCGAAATCCAGCCCATGCTGTGTGGCACCGCGTTCAAGAACAAGGGTGTGCAGCGCATGCTCGACGCCGTGATCGAACTGCTGCCTTCGCCTGTGGACATCCCGCCCGTGGGCGGCACGACCGAAGACGAAGAGCCGACCTCGCGCAAGGCCGACGACGAAGAGAAGCTGTCCGCTCTGGCGTTCAAGCTGATGACCGACCCGTTTGTGGGTCAGCTCACCTTCGTGCGTGTGTACTCCGGCGTGCTCAAAAAGGGCGACACCGTGTACAACGCGGTCAAAGGCAAGAAGGAGCGCATTGGCCGTATCGTGCAGATGCACGCCAACAACCGCCAGGAAGTCGAAGAAATTCGCGCCGGCGACATCGCTGCTTGCGTGGGTCTGAAGGACGTCACCACCGGTGAAACCCTGTGCGATCCGTCCGCCATCATCACCCTGGAGCGCATGGTGTTCCCTGAGCCCGTGATCGCACAGGCCGTGGAACCCAAGACCAAGGCCGACCAGGAAAAGATGGGCATCGCGCTGAGCCGCCTGGCCGCCGAAGATCCGTCCTTCCGCGTGCGCACCGACGAAGAATCGGGCCAGACCATCATCGCCGGCATGGGCGAGCTGCACCTGGAAATCATCGTCGACCGCATGAAGCGCGAATTCGGTGTGGAAGCCAACGTGGGCAAGCCGCAGGTGGCTTACCGCGAAACCATCCGTGGCACCGTGGATGCTGCCGAAGGCAAGTTCGTGCGCCAGTCCGGTGGTAAGGGCCAGTACGGTCACGTTGTGCTCAAGATCGAGCCGCAAGAACCCGGCAAGGGCTTCGAGTTCGTGGACGCCATCAAGGGTGGTGTGGTGCCGCGCGAATTCATCCCTGCCGTGGAAAAGGGCGTCATCGAAGCCCTGACCACCGGCGTGCTGGCCGGCTACCCCGTGGTGGACGTCAAGGTCACGCTGCACTTTGGTTCGTACCACGATGTGGACTCGAACGAACTGGCGTTCAAGATGGCCGCCATCTTCGGTTTCAAGGAAGGTTGCAAGAAGGCCCAGCCGGTCATTCTGGAACCGATGATGGCCGTGGAAGTGGAAACGCCGGAAGACTATGCCGGCACCGTGATGGGTGACTTGTCCAGCCGCCGTGGCATGGTGCAGGGCATGGAAGACATGATTGGTGGCGGCAAGGCCATCAAGGCCGAAGTGCCGCTGTCGGAAATGTTTGGCTACTCCACGTCGCTGCGCTCGGCCACCCAAGGCCGCGCCACCTACACGATGGAGTTCAAACACTACTCCGAAGCACCGCGCAACGTGGCTGAAGCCATCATGGCTGCGCGCGCCAAGTAAGGTTCTCCCCGTGCCTTCGGGTACGGGACTCTTTTTGTCTTCGACACCGCTTGTGCGGTCGGCAGGTTGCCCGTGATCTGCCAGGGTCGGAGACGTTAAACCCACACGGGCATTGTTCTTTTTACTGAGGTAATCGAAATGGCAAAAGAGAAATTCGAGCGGACCAAGCCGCACGTGAACGTTGGCACCATTGGTCACGTTGACCACGGCAAGACCACCCTGACCGCCGCCATCACCACCGTGCTGGCAGCCAAGTTCGGTGGCGCGGCCAAGGCCTACGACCAGATCGACGCGGCTCCGGAAGAAAAGGCCCGCGGCATCACCATCAACACCGCCCACGTTGAGTACGAAACGGCCAACCGCCACTACGCTCACGTGGACTGCCCCGGCCACGCCGACTACGTCAAGAACATGATCACCGGTGCCGCCCAGATGGACGGCGCCATCCTGGTGTGCTCGGCCGCTGACGGCCCGATGCCCCAGACCCGTGAACACATCCTGCTGGCCCGTCAGGTGGGCGTGCCCTACATCATCGTGTTCCTGAACAAGTGCGACATGGTGGACGACGCCGAGCTGCTGGAGCTGGTCGAAATGGAAGTGCGCGAGC
>NZ_JBHTBZ010000049.1:82052-90412 GCF_042665235.1 Hydrogenophaga defluvii
GCTGGCGCTGGAAGGCGACAAGGGTCCCCTGGGCGAAGAAGCCATCATGAAGCTGGCCGACGCGCTGGACACCTACATCCCCACGCCTGAGCGCGCTGTGGACGGTGCCTTCCTGATGCCCGTGGAAGACGTGTTCTCCATCTCGGGTCGTGGCACCGTGGTGACCGGCCGTATCGAGCGTGGCGTGGTCAAGGTTGGCGAAGAAATCGAAATCGTCGGTATCGCCGACACCCAGAAGACCACCTGCACCGGCGTGGAAATGTTCCGCAAGCTGCTGGACCAGGGTCAGGCTGGCGACAACGTCGGCATCCTGCTGCGCGGCACCAAGCGCGAAGACGTGCAGCGCGGTCAGGTGCTGTGCAAGCCCGGCTCCATCAAGCCGCACACCCACTTCACCGGTGAGGTGTATGTGCTGTCCAAGGATGAAGGTGGCCGTCACACCCCGTTCTTCAACAACTACCGTCCGCAGTTCTATTTCCGCACCACCGACGTGACCGGCTCCATCGAGCTGCCCGAAGGCAAGGAAATGGTGATGCCTGGCGACAACGTGTCGATCACCGTCAAGCTGATCGCCCCGATCGCCATGGAAGAAGGTCTGCGCTTCGCCATCCGCGAAGGCGGCCGCACCGTGGGCGCCGGCGTGGTGGCCAAGATCATTGCCTAAGGAGAGCCCGCATGTCTTCCAAGCAAAAGATCCGCATCCGCCTCAAGGCTTTCGATTACAAGCTGATCGACACCTCGGCCGCTGAAATCGTGGACACCGCCAAGCGCACCGGCGCCATCGTCAAGGGCCCCGTGCCCCTGCCGACGCGCATGAAGCGTTTCGACATCCTGCGTTCGCCGCACGTCAACAAGACGTCGCGCGACCAGCTGGAAATCCGCACCCACCAGCGCCTGATGGACATTGTCGACCCGACCGACAAGACCGTTGACGCACTGATGAAGCTGGACCTGCCGGCTGGCGTGGACGTCGAGATCAAGCTGCAGTGATGTGGCTTTGCAAGCCCTGCTGAAACGCAGGGCTTGCAGGAATCCAGTTCGCGGGCTATACTCGCGGGCTTTCCCGGGGTTTACCCTGGGGAATGTGATTTGGATGTGCGCCAACGGCCGTGTCAAAACGTGCGGTTGGTAGCGTCATAAACCGTGCTTGGTGTCTTAGGGCGCCAAACACACCATCAGCCCCGGCCAATTGAAGTCGGGAACGGAGAAAACGATGAGTCTTAGCAACTCCCTCGGGTTGTTGGGTCGCAAGGTGGGCATGATGCGCCTGTTCAACGAGGATGGGGACGCTGTTCCTGTCACCGTGCTGGACGTGTCAAACAACCGCGTGGCACAAGTCAAAACCCAAGCCAACGACGGCTACGATGCGCTGCAGGTTACCTTTGGTGCCCGCCGCGCTTCGCGTGTGACCAAGCCTGCGGCTGGTCACCTGGCCAAAGCCGGTGTCGAAGCTGGTGAAATCCTCAAAGAATTCCGTGTCGCTGCCGACGTGGCTGCCCAGTACCCCGCGGGTGCTGTGGTGCCTGCAACGGCTGTGTTTGCCGTGGGCCAAAAGGTCGATGTGCAAGGCACCTCGATCGGTAAAGGCTTTGCCGGCACCATCAAGCGTCACAACTTCAGCTCGCAGCGCGCGTCGCACGGCAACAGCCGTTCGCACAACGTGCCTGGCTCCATCTCCATGGCGCAAGACCCCGGTCGCGTGTTCCCTGGCAAGAAGATGACCGGCCATATGGGCGATGAGACCGTGACCGTGCAAAACCTGGACGTGGTTCGCATCGACGAAGCCCGCCAGTTGCTGCTGGTCCGTGGCGCTGTCCCCGGCTCCGACGGCGGTTTTGTGACCGTCCGCCCGGCCATCAAGGCCAAAACCAATAAGGGAGCGAACTGATGCAAGTCGAACTCCTGAACGAACAAGGCCAGGCCGCGTCCAAAGTGGACGTGCCCGAGACCGTGTTTGGTCGTGACTACAACGAGTCGCTGATCCACCAGCTGGTGGTGCAGTACCAGGCCAACGCGCGCCAGGGCACCCGTGCCCAGAAGGACCGCGAGCAGGTCAAGCACTCGACCAAGAAGCCGTTCAAACAAAAGGGCACCGGTCGCGCTCGCGCCGGTATGACGTCCTCGCCGCTGTGGCGCGGGGGTGGTCGCACCTTCCCGAACAGCCCCGACGAAAACTTCACCCAGAAGCTCAACAAGAAGATGTACCGCGCCGGCATGGCGTCCATCTTCTCGCAGCTGGTGCGTGAAGGCCGTCTGGCCGTGGTCGATTCCATCAAGCTGGACTCGCCCAAGACCAAGCCCCTGGCTGCCAAGTTCAAGGCCATGAACCTGCAATCGGTTCTGGTCATCGCCGACGAAGTCGATGAGAACCTGTACCTGGCTTCGCGCAACCTGCCCAACGTGCTGGTTGTCGAGCCGCGTTACGCCGATCCGGTGTCGCTGGTTCACTACAAGAAAGTGATCGTGACCAAGGCCGCCATCGACAAGCTCAAGGAGATGTTCGCATGAGCACGACCTCTTTTGATGAAGGGCGCCTGATGCAGGTGCTGGTGGCACCGATCGTGTCCGAAAAAGCGACCCTGGCCGCCGAGAAATCGAACGCCATCCTGTTCAAGGTGCTGCGCGATGCGACCAAGCCCGAGATCAAGGCCGCTGTGGAAATGATGTTCAAGGTCAAGGTCGACGCCGTTGCCGTTCTGAACCAGAAGGGCAAAACCAAGCGTTTCGGCAAGACCGTGGGTCGCCGCGACCACGTGCGCAAGGCCTATGTGACCTTGGCCGCTGGTCAGGAACTCAACTTTGGTGGGGAGGGCGTCTGATCATGGCCGTCGTCAAACTCAAGCCGACATCGCCCGGTCGCCGTGGCGTCGTCAAAGTCACGCGTGATCACCTGCACAAGGGTGACGGTTACGCGCCGCTGCTGGAACCTCAGTTCCAGAAGGCCGGCCGCAACAACAACGGTCACATCACCGTGCGTCACCGTGGCGGTGGCAACAAGCACCACTACCGCGTGGTCGATTTCGTGCGCAACAAGGACGGCATTCCGGCCAAGGTTGAGCGCATCGAATACGACCCGAACCGCACGGCCCACATCGCTCTGGTGTGCTACGCCGACGGCGAGCGCCGCTACATCATCGCCCCGCGTGGCGTTGAAGTCGGTGCAACGCTGTTGAGCGGCTCCGAAGCGCCGATCCGCGTGGGCAACACCCTGCCGATCCGCAACATCCCCGTGGGTTCGACCATCCACTGCATCGAGCTGCAAATCGGCAAGGGCGCACAAATCGCCCGTTCCGCTGGCGCCTCGGCTGTGCTGCTGGCCCGCGAAGGCATCTACGCCCAGGTGCGCATGCGCTCGGGTGAAGTGCGCAAGGTCCACGTGGACTGCCGCGCCACCATTGGTGAAGTCTCCAACACCGAGCACAGCCTGCGTCAGCTGGGCAAGGCCGGTGTCAAGCGTCACATGGGCATCCGCCCGACCGTTCGCGGTGTCGCGATGAACCCGATCGACCACCCGCACGGTGGTGGTGAAGGCCGCACCGGTACCGGCATGCCGCCGGTGGATCCGTGGGGCAACCTCACCAAGGGTTACCGCACCCGCAACAACCGCCGCACGCAATCCATGATTGT
This sequence comes from Hydrogenophaga defluvii, assembly GCF_042665235.1. NCBI lineage: Bacteria > Pseudomonadati > Pseudomonadota > Betaproteobacteria > Burkholderiales > Comamonadaceae > Hydrogenophaga > Hydrogenophaga defluvii. Next base: position 85,680 of record NZ_JBHTBZ010000049.1, read on the forward strand.
GTCGCGTCGCAAGAGCAAATAAGGAGTGACGAGATGACCCGTTCTCTCAAGAAAGGTCCCTTTGTCGACCATCACCTGATGGCCAAAGTGGAAAAGGCTGTGTCCACGAAGGACAAGAAGCCCGTCAAAACCTGGTCGCGTCGCTCCATGATCTTGCCCGAGTTCATCGGCCTGACCATTGCCGTTCACAACGGCAAGCAGCACGTGCCGGTGTACATCACGGACCAGATGGTGGGCCACAAACTCGGCGAGTTCTCGCTGACGCGCACCTTCAAGGGCCACCCTGGCGACAAAAAAGCCAAGAAGTAAGGATCAACCATGACTACTGAAACCCGCTGTGTCGTCCGCGGCGTGCGCCTGTCGGTGGACAAGGGCCGTCTGGTGGCTGACCTGATTCGTGGCAAGAAGGTCGACCAGGCCCTCAACATCCTGACGTTCACGCAGAAAAAAGCTGCTGGCATCGTCAAGAAGGCCCTGGAATCCGCCATCGCCAACGCCGAACACAACGACGGCGCCGACATCGACGAGCTGAAGGTCACGACCATCCACGTCGAACAAGGCACCACGCTCAAGCGTTTCTCGGCCCGCGCCAAAGGCCGTGGCAACCGCATCAGCAAACCCACCTGTCACATCTATGTGACGGTTGGCAACTGAAGAGGTCACTGGAACTATGGGACAAAAAATCAACCCCACAGGCTTCCGCCTGGCCGTTTCGCGCAACTGGGCTAGCCGCTGGTACGCGAGCAACCGTGACTTCGCCGGCATGCTGGCCGAAGACATCAAGGTGCGCGAGTACCTCAAGGGCAAGCTGAAGAACGCCGCTGTGTCGCGCGTCATCATCGAGCGTCCCGCCAAGAACGCACGCATCACCATCTACTCGGCACGTCCGGGCGTGGTGATCGGCAAGAAAGGCGAAGACATCGAGAAGCTGAAGAAGGACCTGAGCGCCAAGCTGGGCGTGCCGGTCGCGGTCAACATCGAAGAAGTGCGCAAGCCTGAAATCGATGCCAAGCTGATCGCCGACAGCATCACGCAGCAGCTCGAAAAGCGCATTATGTTCCGCCGCGCCATGAAGCGTGCGATGCAGAACGCCATGCGTCTGGGTGCCCAGGGCATCAAGATCATGTCGTCCGGCCGCCTGAACGGCGCCGAAATCGCCCGTTGCGAGTGGTACCGCGAAGGCCGCGTGCCTCTCCACACCCTGCGCGCCGACATCGACTACGGCACGTCCGAAGCAGAAACCACCTACGGCATCATCGGTGTCAAGGTGTGGGTCTACAAGGGCGACACCCTGGGCCGCAACGACGCCCCTTCGCTGGACAGCACCCCGCGTCCTGAAGAAGAGCGTCGCCCGCGTGGTCCGCGCCGTGACGGTGCCCGTCCTGGCTCCGACCGCCCCGGCCGTGGCGCACCGCGTCGCACCGGTGCCCCTGCCGATGGCAGCGACAAACCCGCCGAAGCCGCTGCTGGCGAGGCACGACCCGCCGTTAAGCGCGTTCGCAAAGACGCACCCGCAGGGGCACCTGCGGACGGCAAAGGAGAATAAACATGCTGCAACCTGCACGTCGTAAGTACCGCAAGGAGCAAAAAGGCCGTAACACCGGCGTTGCCACCACTGGCAACTCTGTGGCCTTTGGCGACTTCGGTCTCAAATCCACCGATCGCGGCCGTTTGACCGCGCGCCAGATCGAATCCGCTCGTCGCGCCATTTCGCGTCACGTCAAGCGTGGTGGCCGCATCTGGATCCGCGTGTTCCCGGACAAGCCGATCTCCAACAAGCCTGCCGAAGTCCGTATGGGCAACGGCAAGGGTTCGGTCGAGTACTACGTGGCTGAAATCCAGCCTGGCAAAGTGCTTTACGAAATCGTGGGTGTGCCCGAAGAGCTGGCCCGTGAAGCGTTCAAACTGGCAGCCGCCAAGCTGCCCCTGCGCACCACGTTCGTGACGCGCATGATTGGCCAGTGATCAGGAGAACACAGATGAAAACTGCTGAACTGCGCCAAAAAGACGTTGCCGGCCTGCAAGCCGAGGTGAAGGAGCTGCAAAAGGCTCACTTCAACCTGCGCATGCAAAAAGCCACGCAGCAACTGAGCAACACGAGCACCCTGCGCAGCACCCGCCGCGCCATCGCACGTGCCAAGACCATTCTTGCTGAAAAGCAAGCCGCCAAGTAAGGAGTGACCATGACGGAAGCTAAAACATCCCTCAAGCGCACCTTGATTGGCAAGGTGGTGAGCGACAAGCGCGCCAAGACCGTGACGGTGTTGGTCGAGCGTCGCGTGAAGCACGAGCTGTACGACAAGATCGTCGCCAAGTCGAGCAAGTACCACGCGCACGACGAAAAGGGCGAGTACAAGACGGGCGACGTGATCGAGATCACCGAAAGCCGTCCGCTGTCCAAGACCAAGAACTGGGTCGCCACGCGCCTGGTTCAAAAGGCTGGTCTGGTTTAAGCCCACAGGATTACACCTATTGGGCTGCACCCAGCAGCAACTCAAAAAACGACCGACAATCTCGGTCGTTTTTTGTTTTTGGGCCTGCACCAATGCGGCGCCCTGGGACAGAGTCAACCCGGCCACAGGCCATTCACCCCGAGGAGCATTCTCATGATTCAGGTAGGCGACAAACTTCCCGCAGCAACGCTGATGGAGTACGTGGAAGTCGAAGGCAATGGCTGCAGCATCGGCCCCAACCCGGTGGACGTGGCCAAGGCCACCGCTGGCAAAACCATCGCGCTGTTTGCACTGCCCGGCGCTTTCACGCCCACGTGCTCGGCCAAACACGTGCCCGGTTATGTGGAGCAATTCGACGCGTTCAAGGCCGCTGGCGTGGACGAAATCTGGTGCGTGAGCGTGAACGACGCCTTTGTGATGGGTGCCTGGGCGCGCGACCAGAAGACCGGCGACAAGGTTCGCATGCTCGGCGATGGTGACGCGGCATTTGCCAAGGCCACCGGCCTGACGCTGGACCTGACGGGCAAGGGCCTGGGCTTGCGCAGCAACCGCTATTCGATGCTGGTGAAAGACGGTGTGGTCAAGACCCTCAACATTGAAGGTCCGGGCAAGTTCGAGGTGAGCGACGCCGCCACTTTGTTGGCTCAGGCCAAAGCCGCCTGATTTCGGGTCAGCACAACCTCACGGCCGCGTGCCCCCTGGGGGCCATGCGGCCGTTTCATTTGAGGTCGGCTTTGAGGTAGTGCGCCCCGGCCAGGGGGTTGTGGTAGTAGGGCGCCACCTCCGTAAAGCCCAGCTCCAGGTAGAGCGCGCGGGCGGCTTCCATGTCGTCGAGGGTGTCCAGCAGGATGTGGTCGTATCCGGCCTGGCGCGCGAGCATGAGGGTGCGTTCGGCCAGTTGCCTGCCCAAGCCAAAACCCCGGAACATGCGGCGCACATACAGGCGCTTCATTTCACAGGCATTGGGGTAGTCGCTGCCCAGCAGGGGCCGGAAAGCGCAGCAGCCGGCGGGCTCACCATCCACCTGTGCCACCAACAGCCCACCCAGGGGCTCCGCGTAGTCGCCTGGCAGGCCGGCAAGCTCTTGATCAAAGTTCTGAAAACACAGATCGATGCCCAGGCTTTGCTGGTACTCAAGAAACAGCATGCGCGCAATGGCCAGGTCGGACGGCGTCTGCGCGGGCTCGATCTGCGTCTGGGAGGCGGTCGGCTCAGACATGGCGCGACTATACGACAGCACAAAGAGGCAGCGTCAGCCCGCGCCCAGACCGTGAACCAGGTAGGCCACAGTGGACGCCAACAGCGCCAGCACCGCGCCGAGCCAACGCTGCGCAGCACCGTCGCGGGTGGCGGGTGAGGGCAGCGGGGCGGTTTTGTCGCCATGCAACATGGGGCCGATCAAGTCTTGTCGTTTGCCGAACTGGTAAACCAGGATGGCCACCACGTGCAGCGCGACCAGGCCAAGCACCAGCCATTGGCCAACTGCCTTGTGGAAGTCGGTCGCCTGACTCACGGTGCTGCCATCCACAAAACGCACCAAGGGGCCAAAAAAAGCGATCTCGTCGTCGCTCATGAGGCCGGTGACAACCTGAAGCGACAAGGCAGCGATGAGCGCAAAAACGGACAGCGCACCCAGTGGCGAATGCCCCATCTGGTGTTCGGCGGGGGCCTGGCCACGCAGGTAGCGCCAGAGCGCGCGCGGGCTGTAGACAAAGTTGCTGAAACGCGACCAATGGCCGCCGACGAAGCCCCACAGCACACGGAACAGCAGCAAAGCCAGCACCACATGGCCCAGGCGGAGGTGCCAGACCATCCAGTTGCCGCCGACCTTGGCCGTGACCACCATGCCGATGACGGTGGCTGCGAGCAGCCAGTGAAACGCCCGGGTGGGCAAGTCCCAGACACGAACAGTGTGCATTCCCGTGCTCCTTTGTTGAGGTGCAGACCGCGTTCAGCGGAACCAAAAATTGACGGATATGATCATCGCAGAGGTCAAGCTTGTTGACACGTCCTCTGCCACCCTCCCACCGCCTGAAGGAAAACCATGAAACTTGCCGTCACCACCGCGCTGGCCGCCGCCACCTTGGCCGTCTCGCTGCCTGCCGCCGCCCAGTTCCAAAAGCCCGAAGACGCGGTGAAATACCGCCAGAGTGCCTTGTCGCTCATGGGCACCCATTTTTCGCGGCTGGGCGCGATGGCTGTTGATTTCCATCCAGAACTGACCCACCTTCACGGGTAATTTCCATCCAAATCTGACCCACGTAAGAACCCTAACCTGCT
>NZ_JBHTBZ010000050.1:0-12246 GCF_042665235.1 Hydrogenophaga defluvii
CTCGACCTGCGCAAAGCCACGGCGGCGTGCTTCCTCGACCAGGTCGTACTGACGGCGCTGGCTCTCCAAGTTATTCTGAACCTGCGTCTGGGTGGACTGCCGCACGTAGACGACGGCCTTCCGACGCAGTACGGTGGCGGGCAACAGATCAGTGTTCGCCATCGTCAGCTCCCGTCTGTTGAACACCCGCTGCTTGCAGCAGCAGGAACGCCAGTTGCGCAATCGCGGTGGCGCGTTCGCCCGGGCTCATCCCCTGGAGAACCGGGGACTCGAAGGCCATGCTCAACTGTCGCTGAGACATGGGCGCCGGCGGTGCCAAGCGGGGACCCTTTGATTTCAGTGCAAAAAGTGACGGTTCGTTTGCCGAGCAACGGCGCGGGCCCTGCGCGGTAAGTCGTTGATTCCACTGCAGTTGCTGTTCGGTCTGGCCGAGCGTATCTTTAGCTGCCTTTCGACTCTTGAGGAGCGGCGGCGATGCAGGGTTGGCAAACACCTTATCTGGGCCTGCGTGAGCTGCCGCGGGAGATCTCTGCCTTCGAGTTGCAGGCCTTCTTCAGCTTCGGCCCTGCCGAGAAAGAGCTGATCGAGCGGCGCCGGGGCGACCGCCATAAGCTGGGCTTGGCGCTGCACATCGGTTTCTTACGCATGAGCGGGCGCCCATTGAACAGTGTTCGTGCCGTGCCAGTGGCCTTGCTGCGCCACCTGGGCAAACTGCTGGAGATCGAGACACCGGATTTGGCCTCGCTGCGCGCGCTTTACACCCGGGGCCGCACCCTGTTCGACCACCAGCAGCAGGCTTGCGAGGTTCTGGGCTTTGCCTGGATGAGCGAACACCAACGCCGTGCGCTCGTGCGTGTATTGCGCGACGAGGTGGCGCACACCGCCGATCGCGAGCGCCTGCTGCTGTGGGCCCGCCACTGGTTGTATGAACACCGACTGATCATCGTGCACGAGCGCGCCATTCGCAGCATAGTGGCGGCTGCACTCGACGATCTCGAAACCACCGCTGCTGCGTCCGTGCGAACCATGGTGCCGGCCGCCACCCTGAAGCTATGGGCGGCGGCTATAACCGCCAGCCGGCCAGATGGCCAGCACTGTCAGAGCTGGTTGTGGAGCGCGCCTGCCAAGCATTCCACGCGCCAGATTGCTGAAGTGCTCGAGCGCATCACCTTCCTCAAAGGACTGGGCCTGGATCGCCACCTGGGCGAGCTCAATGGCACGCTGGTGCGCCGCTACGCCCGGCGCATGGCCACACGTCCGCCCTCGGTCAGCGAACGCGTCAAGGAGCCAGCACGAACCGTCGAGTTGGCCTGCTTCCTGCGCTACTGCCTGCTGACGACCACGGACCAGTTCATCCTTATGTTCCAGCGCCGCGTCACGGATCTCTGGCGCCAATGCGCTGACGAGGTGGGTACCGCCGTCGACTGGTCACGGCAGTACCAATTGCTATTGCAGGATTTGACGGACCTGGTCGAGGACGAATCTGCTTCGGCTGAACTGCGTACCAAGCTGCGTGAACTGGTTGCCGCCAGGCGCGCGCAGAAGGCTCCGAGCCGAGCGTCGGGCATCCGTCGGCAACTGATCGCCACCATCGTCCCTGTGCGCTCGCTCTTGGTCGCCGTCAGCAGCTTGGCCTGGAAGGCTACGGGTGAACATCCGGCACTGCAAGCACTGGACACCTTGCGCACGCAGTATGCGACCGGTGACAAGAGCCTGCCGAAGGACTTCACGGCGGCAAGGCTGGGGGCGGCATGGCGCCAGGACATCTCCGACACCGACCGCGAGCGGGCATTCCGGGCGCTGGAGGTGTCCACGCTGTTGGCCTTGCGCCGAGCCGTTCGCAATGGCTCGGTCTGGGTCGAGCATTCGCTGAGTTTCCGGGGTCGCGAACGGCTGTTTATTCCGGATGAGCGCTGGAAGACCGAGGCCCGGCGCCACTACGCCAGACTCCAGATGCCAGTCAAAGCGGGCAACTTCCTCGCACCGCTGCTGGAGCGTGTGCGCGCCGGCGTGGATGCCGTGGCTGCGGCCGTGCGCACCGGAACGCTGCGGGTGGATGATGAACTGCACCTGGCGCCACTGGTGGCCGACGACGAAGACCCCGAGGTCACCAAGTTACGCCACCGTCTCGATCAACGCATTGGCGAGGTTCAACTGCCAGAAGTCATCCTGGCGGTGGACGCCCAGGTGCGCTTCAGCTGGGTGATGCTTGGCCGTGAGCCGCGTTCTGGCCAGGAACTGCTGATGGTCTACGCCGGCATCCTGGCCCACGGCACCAGTCTCACGGCGGCCGAGTGCGCGCGCATGATCCCTCAGCTGTCGGCCGCGAGCATCCGCCAGGCCATGCGCTGGGCCAGCGACGAGCGGCGCCTGACGTTGGCCTGCCAGGCGGTGCTGCAGTACATGCAACGCCACGCCATTGCCGCCACTTGGGGCCGAGCCGACCTGGCTTCCTCGGACATGATGAGCCTGGAGACCAGCCGACGGGTATGGCAGGCGCGCCAGGATCCAAGGCGGCAGACGGCCTCCATCGGCATCTACAGCCACGTGCGTGACCGCTGGGGCATCTTCCACGCTCAGCCCATCGTGCTCAACGAACGCCAGGCCGGCGCGGCTATCGAGGGTGTTGTGCGGCAAGAGCGGGTCGAGACGACACAACTGGCCGTGGACACCCACGGCTACACCGACTTCGCCATGACCTTGGCCCGGCTGCTGGGCTTCGATCTGTGTCCCAGGCTCAAGGAGCTCAAGCAGCGGCGTCTGTTCGTGCCGCGCGGCATGAAGGTACCCGAGGAGATCGCTGCCGTCTGTGAGGCCGGCATCGACACCGCGTTGATTGAAGCCCACTGGGACAGTCTGGTCCACCTGGCGGCTTCGGTGTCGAGCGGGCATGCCAGCGCGGTGAGCACCTTGGCCCGGTTCGGCTCGGCCGCCAGAGGCGACCCGATTTACGACGCCGGCGTGCAGGTGGGCAAGCTGCTGCGCACGGCATTCCTGGCCGACTACTTCGTCAACGAGGCCTTCCGACGCGAGTTGCGACGGGTGCTCAACCGCGGCGAGGCAGTCAATGCACTGAAACGGGCGATCTATACCGGCCGCGTCGGCCCAGCGCAAGCCCGGCGCGCCGACGAGATGCAGGCGGTGGCCGATGCGTTGAGCTTGCTGGCCAACATCGTGATGTCCTGGAACACGGCGCAGATGCAGACCGTGCTGGATCGGTGGGCCAACCGGCGCCAGATCGTGCCGCCAGAGCTCATCGGGCGGGTGGCACCTACACGGTTGGAGGGCATCAACCTGCGTGGGGTCTTCCGCTTCCCGGTGGACCGCTATGCAGCCCAGATCCTGCCCTCACAAACGGCCCGCAAAACAAGCGCCTCCGCATGAGATCAACCCCACAAACAGGGCTTCGCAGGCCGAATGAGGGACCAACAGAAAATCATTGCCTGACAAAGACTTACCCTGGGCCAAGGAACCAGACCCGCGCAAATGCTCGCTCTCCGGGCGGATGGGAACCGTCACTTTTTGCACTGAAATCAAAGGGACCCCTCACAGTGGCGCAGCAAGCTCACAGGTTTGCTACGCTGCCAAACGGCCAATTTGTCGAAGACGTGTTTCGGATGCCACTTGCATTCGCTGGACTCCATAAATATAATTAGAAGACTAAGAAAAATCTTGGTGCACTCCCACTTTATCGGCTGCCAACTTCTGGAGACCAAACATGATCACGACCGAAGAAAACGACCTCTTGTGCCGCGTCGAAAACGGTGCCCCCATGGGCCAACTGATGCGCCGGCACTGGGTTCCCATTTGCCTTCAAGAGGAGGTGCCTGCAGCAGACGGTACGCCGGTCAAGGCTCGCATCCTTGGTGAAGACTTGGTTGTCTTCCGCGACAGTGACGGCCGGGTCGGTGTGCTCGATGAGTACTGCCCTCATCGTCGCGCATCGTTGGTGTTTGGCCGCAACGAGGAAGGTGGCCTGCGCTGCCTCTACCACGGTTGGAAGATGGACGTGGCTGGCAATGTGCTGGAGATGGTGTCCGAGCCGGCCGCCAGCGGTTTCGCCGAAAAAACCAAGCACAAGGCCTATCCGACCAAGGAGTGGGGCGGTTTCGTGTGGGCTTGGATGGGGGCGCAAGACCAGATGCCCGAATTCGTGCCGCCGCGATGGGCGCCGACAGCTGAAGCCCGAGTTAGCATCGCCAAGGTGGTTCTGCCCTGCAATTGGGCCCAGATTCTGGAAGGCGCAATTGACTCGGCCCACAGTTCCAGCCTGCACAGTTCGGATATGGTTCCGGCTCGCGTCCATGGCGCGGAAGCCAATGAGAAGAACTGGCTGCGCCCATCAACCGACAAGGCCCCGCGCATGCAGGTGCAGCGTGGCGACTATGGTTTTCGTTACGCAGCCATCCGTCGCCCCATATTCAATGCGCAGACGCACGACTACGTGCGGACCACGGTATTCGTGGCGCCGTGGACGGTGTTGATTCCGCCTAACAACCTGTACAACGTGGCCAACGTGAACGTCCCAGTGGACGATACAAATACCTGCTTCTACTTCATTGGCTGGGGTGATCCAGCGCAGACGCCTGAGACCGAAACTTGGCGCAAGTTCCTTGGGCAGTCCGTTGGCGTTGATCTGGATAGCCAGTACCGGCCGCTGCGCAACTACGACAACCGCTTCTGGCAGGACCGCCAGGCCATGAAGGCCGGCAACTTCACCGGCATCAAAGGCATTCCAAATCAGGACATGGCGATGTGGATCACCATGGGCAAGATCGCAGATCGCAGCAATGACCGGCTGGGCGCCAGCGACATGGCCATCGTCGAGTTCCGCAAGCAGATGATTGAGGCGGTACGCACTTTCCAGCAGAGCGGTGATGCGATCGGCGCAGGTGAGCTCTCGATTGCTGAAAGTGTCTGCTCGTTCCAAGGTGTGATTCCAAAAACCGTAGACTGGCGCCAATATGAGGCGAAGTACGTGTGGGCGGCTCAGGCCGACTCGCCCGAACTCGACACTTCCTACACCGTGAAAGCCTGATCTCCAGCATATGGCAAAACTGCAACTTTCGGTCGCAATGGGCGACTACGACCGCACCCGCGCCCTGCTCGATGGCCGCGTCCAGATCGACGGCGTCGATCCGGTGTTCATGAACCTCTACCCCGAGGAGATGTTCTTCCGTGCGATGCGTAGCCAGGAGTTCGACATCTCCGAGCTGTCTTTCTCCAGCTACTGCGTCAAGACCGCCAAGGGCGACTGTCCCTACGTCGCGGTGCCGGTCTTCCTCTCGCGCGCTTTCCGCCACACCTCTCTTTACGTGCGCAAGGACCGCATCAAGCGGCCCGAGGACCTCAAGGGCAAACGCATCGGCCTGCCCGAGTACCAGCTCAGCGCCAACGTGTGGGCACGCGCCATCCTGCACGACGATTTCGGTGTCGCGCCCGAGGACGTGACCTGGGTGCGCGGCGGCATCGAGACCCCGGGCCGCCCCGAGAAGATCGCGCTGCAGCTGCCGCCGGGCGTGACGCTCGAAAGCGCGCCCGAGGGCATGACGATTTCGGATCTGCTGGACCGGGGCGAGATCGACGGCTTCATGGCGCCGCGTCCGCCCTCGGTCCACGTGCTGGCCAACCCGAATGTGGGCTGGCTGTTCGACGACCCCACCGCCACCGCCAAGGACTATTACCGCCGCACCGGCATCTTCCCCATCATGCACGTGGTGGGCGTGCGAAAGACCCTGGCCGAGCAGCACCCCTGGCTGCCGGGCGCGGTATTCAAGGCCTTCAGCCAAGCCAAGGCGGCTGCGCTGGAGGCACTGTCCGACACCTCGGCCACCAAGGTCACGTTGCCTTTTGTTGAAGAACAACTCAAGGCCGCGCGCGAGACCATGGGCGACGATTACTGGTCCTACGGCGTGGACAAGAACCGCGCCACGCTGGAGACCTTCTTGCGCCACCACCACTCGCAGGGCCTGTCGGTACGGCGTCTGTCGGTAGACGAGATCTTTCACCCGGCCACCTACGAGAGCTACGCGATCTAAACTGTGAGCCCGCCGTCGACTTCATCGGCCGCAAGGTTCTCAATCATGGTTAGCAGCGACTTGCGCACCGTGGCGATCTGCTTGTCGCCCAGGCCGGCCACGCTGACGTGGTTGACCTCCTCGGCCAGCGGCACCAGCATCTTTTCCAGGGCGCGGCCAGCGGGCGTGAGGAACACGTGCATGTTCTTGCGGTTGCCCGGCAATTGACGGCGTTCGATCAGGCCCATCTGCTCCATGGCCTTGACGGCGGTGAAGGTGGTGGGCTCCATCACCCCGGCCAGCTCGCTGAGCTCGCGCTGGGTCAGTCCGTCCTCGATCCAGAGGATGCGCAGAAAGGTCCAGTGTCCAAAGGACACCCCATGCGCCTGCAGGCGCAACTGCAGCGCTCGCATCTGGGCCCGCGCCACGTCGCGGATCAGGTGGGCCAGCCGGTCATCGGGCACGGCCTCGCGCCAATGGCGCAGCAGGGGGTGGTGGGTGGGGGACATGGGCTCAGGCGGGTGCGGGAATCTGATGCCTGAGCATGATATCGGTATCCGCGCGGGCCGATTCGAGCAGCGCCAGGCAGACCTCCACTGTGGCGCGCGACCAGCGCCCGCCATGCAGGGGCGCCTGGCCCTCGCGGCCCACAGCCCACAGTTCGTCGATCACCTCGGCGCGTGGCACGGCCGGGACCTGGGCCGGTTCGAAGTGCTGGCCCTGGTCGTCGTAAACCATGACGCCGCGCGGCGTCAGCCGCAGGTCGCCGCGCTCGCAGCTCACCAGCACCGGCCCGAAGTGCTGGCAGGCGTCGGGCGCGTCGGCGGCGGGTGGGGCGTAGAGCGAGCCACCGAAGTTGCGCTCGGCCTTCAGCGCCGCCTCGGCCGCCTCGTTGGTCACCGCGCGCAGGCGCGCTCGGGTCTGGCGGTGGGCGTCAGGCAACTTGGGTCGGCCCATCTCGCCCACGCCGTCCATCAACGCGTCGCTGTCGTAGTGGCCATAGCCGTTGTAGGTGGCGTTGGCCACGGCGCCGTTGGCGAATGTCAGCAGTGCGGTGTAGGCGCCCTCGGTGGGGCGGGCTGCGTCCCAGCGGCCGGTGAAGGCGCGCACACTGCGCACCTCGCCGCCGGCCAGCAGGCGAATGATGTCCATCTGGTGCGCCGCCTGGCTGTAGGCCACGCCGCCGCCCTGGGCGGTGTCCAGTTCCTCGGGCCGGCGCGGGCGGTAGAGGAAGTCGGTGTACTGCATGGCGTGCACCAGCTTCACCGCGCCCCAGCGCCCGCTGGCGATCAGGCGGCGCGTCAGCAGCACCGGCGCGTTGAAGCTGTGGCTGTGCCCGACGATGAGCTGGGTGCCGGCGGCCTCGCAGGTCTCGATCATGCGGGTGCAGTCCTCCAGGCTCAGGGCCAGCGGCTTTTCCACCAGCACGTGCTTGCCGTGGCGGGCGGCCGTCACCACGTGGTCCACGTGCATCTGGTGCGGGGTGGCCACGTAGACCCACTCGACTGCGGGATCGGCGCAGACGGCCTCGGACGAGGTCTGCGCGGTGCCGCCGAAGGTTTGTTCGAAGGCGGCGCGCGCGCCCTCGCGCGGATCGAAGGCGGCGACCAGCTTCACACGGGTGTCGCCGGTGAAGGTGGGCACCATCAGGGTGAAGGCGCGGCCCAGGCCCAGAACCCCCAGGCGGATCGGCGTCATAGGTCCAGCACCAGGGTGGCGGTCTTGGCGCGCGAGACGCAGACCATGATGTGGTCGGCCTTTTCCTCGTCCAGCAGCACCAGGTCGCGGTGGTCGGCCTCGCCCTCGATCAGCCGCGTCTTGCACGAGCCGCAGGTGCCACTCTCGCACGAGCTGGGCACATGCACGCCTTCGTCGCGCAGAGCTTCGAGGATGGATCGGCCCACGGGAACCGTGACGGTGCGCCCACTGTGCTCCAGTCGCACCTCGAAGGGCTTGTCATCGGCATGCGGCTTGGTGTCACCACCGAAACTCTCGAAATGCACCGCGCTGGCAGGCCAGTGACCTGTCATGTCGCGCACCGCGTCCATCAGCGGCTTCGGCCCGCAGCAGTACACGTGGCGGCCGGTCGCGCTGCCCGGCCTTTCCAGCACGGGCCAGAGGTCAAAGGTGTTGGCCGGGTTGCCGCCATCGTGGTGCATCACCACGTGCGGTGCAAAGTCGGGGCCGCGGAGCTCGTCCAGGAAGGCCGTGCCCTCAGGGTCACGCGTCAGGTAGTAGAGCTTGAAGCTGCGCTCGCCCTCCGCGAGCAGGTGGCGAGCCATGGCCATCATCGGCGTGATGCCGATGCCGCCTGCGATCAGCACGAAGCTGCGCGCCTTGGAGTCGAGCTCGAACAGGTTCTCGGGCTCGCCCACCTCGATCATCTGGCCGGCGCGCACGCCATCGACCAGGCTCAGTGAACCACCCCGGCCGTCGCCTTCGCGCTTGACGGCAATCACATAGCGGTCGCGCTCGGCCGGGTCGTTGCTCAACGAATACTGGCGCATGGCGCCGCTGGGCGTCTTGATGCGGACGTGGGCGCCGGCCGTGAACGGCGGCAGTTCGACGCCGTCAGGGTGGCGCAGCTCGAAGCGTTGAATGCCGCGCGCAGCGGGCTCGGCGCGTTCGACGCGCAGGGTCATCAGTGAGGTGGTCATTGTCTTAGCACCAGGCAGGGTTTCAAGTTGACAGCAATCGAACAGTTTGCAAGAATGATTATCTTAGTTTTCTAAGCAAACCACAAGTCACCCCGCACCGCCCCCACAGGAGACAATGCCATGCAACGCCGAATCATCTTTGCCCTGGCCGCAGCCGGCCTGACCATCCCGCTCGCGGCACTGAGCCAAACGCCAGCCTATCCGACCAAACCCGTCAAGTTCATCGTGCCCTATGCGCCGGGCGGGCTACCGGACACCGTGGCGCGTGTGGTGGCGCAGCGCCTGGGCGAGCGCCTGGGGCAGTCCGTCATCGTGGACAACAAGCCTGGCGGCAACGGCGTGGTGGCCTACCAGAGCCTGCTACAGAGCTCGCCGCAAGACGGCCACAGCTTCATTGTCTCGGACGGTTCCATGCTGTCGATCACGCCGCTGGTCAACAAGTCCGCCACCTATCGGGTGGGCAAGGACATCCTGCCGGTCTCGCTGATCGCGCGCTCGCCGCTGTTCATCGTAGCCCACCCCAAGACCAACGTGAACACCTTTGCGGAGTTCGTCACGCTGGTCAAGGGCAAGCCGGGTGAATTCACCTACGGCTCGTCGGGTATCGGCTCCACGCACCACCTCACCATGGAGGCGCTCAAGCATGCCCTGTCGCTGGACGTCCGCCATGTGCCGTTCCGCGGCTCGGGCCAGTCCACGCCGGCACTGGTGGGCGGTCAGGTGGATTTCTCGGTCGCGGCGTTGCCTTCCATGCGGGGCTTTTATAACAACAATCAGGTGCGCCTACTGGCTAGCAACGCTGCGACACGTTCGGCTCAAGCGCCTAGCATCCCTGCTGTTGCAGAGACAGTACCTGGCTTTGACTTCGCAGTTGTTGTCGGTGTCATCGCTGCCGCAGGTACGCCACAGCACGCGATTGATCGAATTAGCAAGGAGATCGCTGAGGTCGTCAAGCATCCAGAAGTCATCAAAACCTTCAATGCTGCAGTGATTGACCCCGTCGGCGCGGGCCCCGCTGAGTACGCCCGCGTGATCGCTGTTGAAAACGAAGCGATGGCGCGCGCCGGCAAGATCGCCGACTTGAAAGCAGAATGATCCCTGATCTACCCTGGCTGCTGTTCGCGGTGGCGTTGCTGACGGGCGGGCTCGTCAAGGGCGCTCTGGGCGTGGGGCTGCCGCTGGTGGCGGTGCCCCTGCTGTCGCTGGGCATGCCCCCGCACTTGGCCATCGCCCTGCTGGTGGTGCCGGTGCTGGCGTCCAACTTCTGGCAGGCCGTGGAGGGCGGGCGGCTGGTGCCCAGCCTGCAGCGCTTTGGCGGCCTGATCGCGGCGCAATTCCTGGCCACGGTGCTGACCGTGCGCATGACGCTGGCCCTCAGTGCCTCCCAGCTCAGCGCCATGCTGGCCGGCGCGGTGCTGCTGGCCGTGGCGCTGATGGCGTGGAAGCCCACCCTGCAGATATCGGCCTCGCGCGAGCGGGCCGTCGGTGTCGGCGTAGGACTGCTGTCGGGCCTGCTGGGCGGCGTGTCCTCGCTCACCGGCCCGGTCATCATCACCTATCTCATGGCACTGCGGCTGCGCCGCGACGAGTTCGTGGGCAGCATTAGCATCATCTATCTGTCGGCGGCGCTGCCGCTGTACGGCGCCATGCTGCTGTTCGGCCGTCTCGGCCCAACAGAACTGACAGGGTCACTGTTGGCCCTGGTTCCCATGGCTGCAGGCCTGCTGGCCGGCAAGGCGTTGCGCCAGCATCTGGACGACAATCGCTTCCGACGCGTGCTGCTGGTTTTCCTGATCGTACTCGCGATATTGCTACTGCTTAAGTAAATGTCTACCCCCCCTACTCCCCCCCAGCTGGCTTGGAGCGATGCACTGCTTCTGGGTTACGGCCCCATGGATGCGCGCCACGAGGAGTTCGTCGAGGTGGTCGCCGCGCTGCAAACAGCTCCCGATCACGAGCTGCCCAAGCGCCTGGCCGCCGTGACCAGCCATCTGCAGGCGCATTTCGACGAAGAGGATCGCTGGATGACCGAGACCGGCTTCCCGGCGCGGGACTGCCATGCGGATGAGCACGCGGCGGTACTGCGCTCGGTCCGGCATGTGCAGGCCCTGCTGGAGCAAGGCGACGGCAGCGAATGTCACCGGCTGGCCGGTGAGCTGGCGCGCTGGTTTCCCGGCCACGCCGATTACATGGACGCGGCGCTGGCGCACTGGATGTGCAAGCGCCGCCTGGGTGGCAAGCCCGTGGTACTGCGACGCGGTGTAGCGAGTGCCTGAGTTTCAAGGACTAGAGATTTATGGATCTGATTGAACAAACGCGTATCGATGTGCAGAAAGCGCTTGATGAGGATGTGGGTACGGGGGATCTGACCGCATTGCTGGTGCCAGTCCAAGCGCTGGCCACTGCCACCATCATCTGTCGCGAGGCTGCTGTCATATGCGGACGTCCCTGGGTGGACGAGGTGCTGCGGCGCGTCGCGCCTGCAGCGACGGCTACTTGGCTGGTAGACGATGGCCAGACCTGTGCGCCGGGCCAGAAGATCGTGCTGATCGAGGGATCTGCGCGCGAACTGCTTACCGCAGAGCGCACCTGTCTGAACTTCCTGCAGACCCTTAGCGGTGTCGCAACCAAGACCGCGCGCTACGTCAAGGCCGTCGAAGGCACGCGGGCCGCCATCCTCGACACACGCAAGACGCTGCCGGGTCTGCGCGCGGCCGAGAAATACGCGGTGCGCTGCGGCGGCGGCAAGAACCACCGCATGGGGCTGTACGACGCGATCCTGATCAAGGAAAACCACATCGCGGCGGCCGGTGGCCTCACCGCCGCCTTCCGCGCGGCGCAAGTCTTCAAGGATCGCGTCAGTTTCATTCAGGTCGAGGTCGAAACCCTGCGCCAACTGCGGGAGGCTCTCGATGCCGGCGTAGACATGGTGCTGCTGGATAACATGTCGCTGGAATCAATACGCGAGGCCGTACGATTAGCCGATGGCCGCTGCAGCCTGGAAATTTCGGGTGGCGTCACCTTCGAAACGCTGCGCCCCTACGCCGAGACCGGCGTCGACCGCATTTCGGTCGGCGCCCTGATCAAGGACGTGAATGCGGTCGATTTCTCGATGCGTTTCAGCGAGAAACCCGTCGAAGGCTGAGATCAGTGCCCCGGCTTGGGTTGGGCTCGCCCGGCAGATGTACGGGCGGCACGGTTCGTCTGTACGAAACCGTACAAACGTGCAGCCATCTTGGAAACGCTAGGGATGCATTTGCATGAATCTGCATGAGGAAGCTCTCATCCTACTCGTGATCTTCGAGACGCTGATAGAGACCCGCAGCGTCTCCAAGGCCAATGAGCGCCTGAATCTGAGCCAGCTGTCCATGAGCAACGCGCTGGCCCGGTTGTGTAAGGCATTCGGTGACCCGATGCTCGTTCGGGTGAAGAACAAAATGGTGCCGATGGCTAATGCCTTGCGGATCGCGGCATCCGTCCACGAGGACTTGGGGTCTCCTCGTTTTCAGTGCAATAAGTGACGGTACGAAAAGCTAGCACTGGCGCGGAGGTGGTGTTGGTAGATCGTTGAT
>NZ_JBHTBZ010000051.1:0-19048 GCF_042665235.1 Hydrogenophaga defluvii
TCAACGATCTACCAACACCACCTCCGCGCCAGTGCTAGCTTTTCGTACCGTCACTTATTGCACTGAAAACGAGGAGACCCCGATCCCTCGAAAACCGTTCCTCTGCCTCACGGCGCGCACTCGTTTCATCGGCAAGCCGCGAGCGCCACTGCTCGATTGAGTTGTTCAGAGATTCGATCTCGGCCGACTGCACCTCCGCTCGCGTTTCTGCAGCCTCCCGCCTTTCGCGCTCGCCACGTAGCTCTTGTTCAACCTCTTGGATTCGGGCCTCGACAAGAAGCTGCGCTCGTCTTGCCTCATCAACACGCTGCTCGGACACGCTCACTTTGTCTTCGGCATCGCGACGAAGAGCGTCCAGGCCCTCATTTGCCTTCGAGTTGGCCAAGTCCCACACGGCGCGCAAGCCCTCACTGAAACTGGCCAGCAGATCATCAGGCAGTGCTGGTGCGTCAAGGTGCACCTTGGTCTTTTCACGCAAGTCCCGCCAGAACTCCTGCACATCACGGTTTATGTCTGTGAGTGAGCCTTGCTGGGTGCACTCCAGCACCGCCTTCGCCGATGGGTACACACCATGCTCGAAAAAGAGTATTGACGCGGCCAGCCGCGATTTTTCCTTGCGCGGCGAATCACCGACCAGGCGCGCAGCGACTGCCTCACGTACAGCCGCATCAACACGTTCGTTCGAAATCGTTTTCCCAGGCATACGGGCTCCAAAAGTGTCTTTTGCTGTCGATTTTACACCGGTAACGCATTACGTAACCATTACGGATAACGTTACGGCGGTAACGTTTTTATGAACTAATTTATGATACCCACACTTATCGTAAGAAACATGTAGAATTTCTCCGAAAACCCCAAAAATGGGTTCGGATGGTCGGCAGGGTCAGAAATGGCGCCCGCCTGGGTCGGCGCAACAGAAAACCAAAAAAGTCAGTCAATACAACGACTTACGCAGAATGCAGAAATCACGACCATCAGCAGTTATCGCCAACCGTGTCCAAATAGGTGACACTGCGGTTTTTCATGCCTCCAGTCCAGGGCACCCCGCGTGTCCAAATAGATGACACATATCGTGACAGCCAAACGCTCCGCTGGTCCGCTGCCTACACGGCTTCGCGACAAGGGCTGGTCTATCAAGGACGCAGCGCAGTTCTTGGGGGTATCGCGTCAGCGCCTCTACACGGTCTTCGAAGACCCTGACCGCGCTCGACTGTGGGAGTGCGCCATTGCAGGCATCCCTGACTGCTCAGACGAGATCAAAGCGACTCTCAAGGCTGAACGTGATCGCAAGCCTCGTCTGCAACCTCGCGTTCGAATCGTCGGGCCAGAATTCGAAGTCGGCGACGAGGTGATGGCCACTAAACACGCAGGGATCGGTGATGAAGGTGAAACTGGCGTGATCGTGTCGATACGCGGCAACAAGGCCACACTTCAACTCCTGGTTCGCATGGCCGATGGCGAAGACTGGTTCCCACGAAAGGACTTCCATGAGTTCTTCGCCACCACGGGTGTCAATCGCAAACAATGAATAGGAAGCGCATGCACAACGACCGCCAACCGATCATCCTCACTACTGACGCTGCTGGCCTGGCCAACATCACAGAGCCTGTGGTGCTGGTACTCATGATCAGCCGTGAAAACATCGAGCCCTGCAACATTGCCAGCACCATGGAACGCCTTCATGTGCTCACCGACACGCAAGATTCGGTGCACCGCTTCAGGGACAGCATGGTCTTTCAAGTCACGGGTTACGACGCAGACCATCGCGACTTGGCCGAGATACCTGAGGTCAGGGCCTTCTTTGCGCGCTTGTCTCAGGAGTGGCCTCACTGGCTCTGGTTTCTCCACCGTGATGTGGGCATGATCGCCCTGTTCATGTCACTTTTGTGCCGCGTACAGATCCAGCACCGTGGCGACCAAATGAGCACTGAATTCCTTGATCGCCACGAGCTTGGCAAGGTGATGCTGGACCTCTTTGAACGAGGCAACGCCATGTTCAACGCTTATGCGGTAAGCCCTGCGGATGCCAAAGCTTCGGCCGAAAGCGCGGTGCGCGAGCTGGCAGGGTGATTTGGATGCAAGACAGCGCCCTCATCCCCCGCAACGGGAAGATCGAACTGGCAACAGTCGAGGTTCTCTCACGCGACGTGACAGACGATCTCACTGCGATCAAAGTGTTCTTGGACGGCTACGCGCGCAAGTCTGCGCATACCCAGCGCTCCTATGAAAAGGAATGCTTTCGGTTCCTGTTGTGGCTGAGGGCCACCCGACCCTCAAGTCACGCCCTGCTCCCCCAGGCGGCTGTGCAAGACGTGAACGACTACCTGGCCTTTCTCGCCGAACCCCGCGCCTTCAGCGCAGAATTTCTCTCGGCCAACGGCTGGAAACACCAGCCTTTTCGCAAGGCACTGGGCCCAGAGAGCGTCAAGCACTGCTTGGCGGTGCTGCACATGCTGTTCGCTGCGATGCGTGAAATGCGCTCCACGGGCAATGAGCCGTACTGCAAATTCAACCCCGTGAACCTGGCCCACCAAGGCGAAGGAGTCTCAGGCGAAGACGATGAGATTGAGGAAGCACTGACGGAGAAGGAATGGGACGCTGTTCAAAGCGCAATTGAGGCGCTACCGCGCGATAAACCGCGCGACCTGAAGCACTATCACAGGGCCAGGTGGGTAATGCAACTGTTGTACAGAGCGTTCCTGCGCCGCGAGGAAGCTGCGGCGCTGACCATGGGGAGCTTTCAGGCCTCCCCCGAGGGCTGGAACATCAGTCTGGTGGGCAAGGGCAAAAAGAAGGCCAAGATCATCGCGACGGAAAAACTCATGGGAGAGCTGCGTGTGTACCGCGCCTCGCTGGGCTTACCCCCAGTGCCCAGCCCAGGTGAAAGCGCGCCAGCGATCCAGGCCGTCACTGGCAAGGCCAAGGGTGTCACTGCGCAGGCGATCTACCTCATTTGCAAGACGATTTTTACTCAGGCAGCAGACCTGGTTGAGGCCAGCGACACGGTTGCAGCAGCGCGGCTGCGTCAAGCTTCGCCACACTGGATGCGGCACACGGGCGTGTCGCACTCGATGGAAAGCGGCATTGACCCGCGCTATGTCCAGGCACAGGCCAGACATTCGAGCCTGAACGTCACAGCACGCTACGACCACAAGCGACGGCAGGCATGGCGCAAGGCCTTTGAGGAAATTTGAGTAGAATCCAGTGAACTAAGCTGCCGGTGTAACACCGACAGTTTTTGTGGTGGCTGACCACACCTTTTTGGTAACACAGCACACTAGGCGCAAGCCTATTTCAACCCTTGTGGTTCATACCCCATGGGACAGCTCCTTGACTTGGAGCTAAGCCTTGACACTAAGCACACGCTTCGTGTCATTGCAGCAGAATCAAACTTCTGACTGCATATCCACCCACCCTGACGGGCACTCGATGCCCACAGGGCCGGTGTCCGTCTCTTCAAAAAGGAAACGGAAATGTTGAACCACATCGAACAGGCTGACACGCTCAATGAAGCCCTGCCTGCCACCGACTGCAGCACCACTGAGGCAGTTGGTCGTTACGGGACGCGCGAATCGCCACTCGCTATCGACCAGGCCCGCGCCATCATTCGAGAAGACTTTCTACGATTCGCTGGCTTGGTCATGACGCAAGTGGCACTGCCTGAGGGCCATGCTTTCGCGGCAGTTCCTGCCCTTGATCTGGAGCACCAGTTGACTTGGTTCTTGGGATGCGAGGTTATGTCTTCGAACGCTGGACTCAGCTTGCATGGTCATCCTGTCATCTGCGACGATAAAGATGACTTTCAATTCAGGATTGAAGTGCGGTACTTCCATCCAGAACTGCACTATCGAAATACCCCGAGAAGCAAGCCACGGGTATCCCGCCAGTACAACGAGGGATACTCTGCCCACCTATGGGTGGATCAAGGTCGCCCCTACTGGGGAATGCATAGATCGCTCATCAAGGGAAACGAGTTCGTCCGAAACATGCCATCGCCTGAAGCTTTGGCGGCCCAGGCTGTAACTCGATTGCATCAGGCGATTCAAAAACGTGTCATGAGTGAAGTCGGTACGGCGATTGCCTGCTGACCATCTTGAGCACTTCCTAAATCAACCCTGACGGGCACTAGATGCCCGCAGGGCCAGTGTCCGTCTCTTTCAACAAGGAAACGGAAAATGAACGCCACGCGCAGTAACGATAGTGTTACCATTCATGCATGACGATGCGACTCGAAGAGTACGTACGTCCAAACGGCGATGTGCCCTATCAAACCTGGTTCGACGGGCTGGATACGCAAGCTGCCGCCAGAGTTACGGTCGCCAAGGCGCGGCTGGAGCTTGGGAACACATCGAATATTGACTGGTTTCGTGGGATTGGTGAGTGCAAGATCGACTGGGGACCAGGGTATCGCATCTACCTGGCCAAGGATGGTGAACAACTGATCATCCTCTTCGGTGGTAGCACCAAGAAAGATCAGCAGAAATCCATCGACCAAGCGGTTTTCTTGCACACCGAATACAAAGCCAGGAAAAAGACACTTTCCGACTCAACCAAGAAGGGAAAGAAGGCATGACCCTGACACGTGATTTCAAACAAACGGTCACTGAGCGAGTGGCGCGCGATCCAGCATTTGCGAAGGCCCTTCTTGATGAAGCCGCAACGCTTTTTCTTGATGGTGAACCGGATGCAGCACGCCTCATCCTGAGAGACCTGGTGAATGCGACACTAGGCTTCGAGGCACTCGCAGAACTGACTCACAAGCCCAGTAAGAGCCTCCATCGGATGCTGTCCCAACGAGGCAACCCGAGCATGGACAACCTGGCCGCGATCTTTGCTGCCATCAAGAGGGGACTCAAGGTGAACTTCGACGTTCGTGTCGTGGAAACCGCCTGAGACCCCAAACGCAGCCGCGCGGCTGTAATTTCAACCACCCTGACGGGCACTAGATGCCCGCAGGGCCAGTGTCCGTCTCTTTCAAACAAGGACACGGAAAATGATCCCACAACTGAATCCCATGCAGCTCAACACGAGTAGTGCCGAGGCCACGCCTGTGACCTCCAAGCCGCTCGCTGCCGCTGGGTTTCTGAGTTATCGCTACCGCCAGCCTCATGGCTTCGTCATGATCGGCGCCAAGGACGATGATGACGCGCTCAAACAAGCTGGTCGCAGCATTGAAGGAGCGCCTCAACTCACCGACCTAGAACGCTGGAATGGAACCACCTACTCTCCCGTAGTGGCTGACATGAGCGTTCACGGTCAGTTGGACAAATCACCTGATGCGTTCAACTACCAACTTCTGGCTCGCTTACAGCAAGACTGCGAATACTATTTGGGTTATGGCAATCGATCCGCGAAGCACCTTTGGTCCACCAATGAGACTGAACAAATCGCGAAGATGAAAGCGCTGTACGATGGTTTCAGTGAAAAACCCGAGTGGATATCGCTTGAAGACATAGCCCAGTATGAAGCGCAGATGTGCCCCCAGAAGCCAGGCGTGGCAGGAACCCAAACATGCCTCGCCTGAGAAATACCCAGGTTCGCAAAGCCGCTCGGTTGCTTACCCAGGTAATTGATCTGCTGGAAACCTGCGGCTCTAAGGCCGCGTTCAAGCGCGGCTTCGATAGTGTCGAGCAAGCAAGCAGCCAGCAGGGAGCGCACCAGCAACTTGCAAAAAGTCGCTTTTAAGCGGATAATCGCACATGAAAATCCTCCGGTATCAAAAAGAGGATGGTGCGGTCCCATTGACAGAATGGCTTTCTGCGCTTCGCGACCTGCAAGCGAGGATCGCCATTCGTCGCCGTCTTGACCGCTTTGCTGATGGCAACCCTGGCAACACCAGGGCGCTGCCAGGTGGGGTGCGCGAGATGAAGATCGACATGGGGCCTGGCTATCGTGTGTACTACGCCCACCATGGTCAAACCGTCGTCCTGCTGCTCTGCGGCGGGGATAAAGGAACTCAGAAAGCCGATATTGCGAGGGCGGTCGGCTACTGGGAAGATTGGAAAACTCGCACTGGGAGTGCAACATGAAACATGCTGCTTCTGTATCCCACGAGGATGCAACGATCCAAGAGTTCAAGGACAACCCACAAGAGGCTGCGGCCTACTTGAGTGCTGTGCTGGAAGATGGCGATCAGAAAGAGGTAATGCTCGCGTTGCGTCGAATCGCTGCCGCCTTTGGTGGCGTGCCGAAACTCGCTGAACAGACCGCTCTGAACGCAAATACTCTGTACCGCACGCTTTCAGCACGCGGCAATCCTGAAATGAAGAGCCTGATGGCGATTCTCAAGGCGTTGGGTTTTCGATTGGCGATTGAGCCGATCAAAGCTGCCCACGTTTGATTCCACAACCTCAAAGGCCCATCCCTCACCGGATGGGCCTTTTTTCATTGGAGCGCAGAAATCGCACCATAGCCGTCATGAAATGGCAATTGGTGGTCCGAAGGTTTCGAGGCCCGCTTTCCAACTTTCCTTGGTGTTGAGGAACGGCGCGGGATATGATTGAAAAAGAGCCCGCTCGGCTCCCTCTCTGCATTTCGTCAATCCCATCGAATTACAGAGAGCTGTATGCAGGACATTACACGCGCCAAGACCCTTCACCAAGGGCAATTTTCCCGCCTCATCAAGATCACCCAGGGCACTTCGCGCTACCCAGAAAGGGACGTTCTCGTGCTCATGCTGGGCCACCACTGCGGCATGCGCATCACCGAGATTTCGCGCCTGACAGTTGCCGATGTGATGCACGCCTCGGGCAAGTTGCGAAGCGAAATCAGTATGCGTGAGGCGATCACCAAGGGGTGCCGCCAGCGATGCGCCTACCTCGTTTCCAAGCACGCGATCCAGGCAGTAGAAACCTACCTCCAGTACCGGATAGAGCGGGGCATCGGCACGGTGCTTGGCAATGAACCATTTCGAGGCTTGTTGCCTCACCAGCCGCTGATCTACAGCAGCCGGGGCGATGGCATGTCGCAGAACACCAAGCGGCGGGTTCTGGAGACAGGAGAGCGACGCGACTACAAGGCCTGCGACAGCCTTCAGGCCCATGTGACGAAGTTGTACCAGCGTGCGGGCATCAAGGGCGGTTCCAGTCATTCTGGGCGGCGCACCTTTGCGAGCAAGGTGCTGTCCACCACGGGCGATATGGACACCGTGGCGCAGCTTCTGGGGCACTCCAGCATCGATTGCTCGCAGCGCTACGTGGATGTGGACCCGGTCACGCTGGAGGATATGTTTGCAAATGCGCTATAGCAAAGCTCATTTGGAAGAGGCGCACTTGACGAATCAGGCCGCCTTACCTTATAGTAAGGCAAAGGATTCAAAATCATGTCTACTGCCACTCTCACTTCCAAGGGCCAGATCACCATTCCTGCCGAAGTACGCCATGAACTCAAGGTTGATGCGGGCGACCGCGTGGAATTTGTGCAGATCGCGCCAGGTCGTTACGAATTCGTTGCCGCTACCAGCGAGGTTACTGCGCTCAAGGGGATGTTTGGAGTGGCAAAGAAGGCCGTGACCATTGAATCCATGAATGCGGCCATTGCGCAGCGCGGAGCTGCTGCCCGATGATCGGCCTCGATACGAACGTCCTTGTGCGCTACATCATGCAGGACGATCCAAAACAGTCGGCAAAGGCGACCAAGCTGATTGAGTCTCTGGATGCCGACAGACCGGGCTACATCACCATGGTCTCAGTTGTTGAGCTGTATTGGGTGCTGACATCTTGCTACGAGCTAACTGGACAGCAGGTAGCGCAAGCGTTGGAGGTGATGTTGCGAACCAAACAGTTGCTGGTGGAGCGTGCCGATCAGGTGATGCGTGCTCTGCGAGTGTTTGGAGAGGGCGGTGCAGATTTTGCCGACTGTCTGATTGAGCGGTCGGCTTCTGGGGCAGGCTGTGCCGAAACGATGACGTTTGATATCAAAGCATCCAAGCACGCCGGCATGACTTTGATTGCTTAAAGATTAGAAGGAAAGCAGGGTGAACAGGGTGGCCTCGAAAAAGCTAGTTGTAGCGCGTCCATTGCCTCCGCTGAATCCACTTCACTACAACGAAGAAAGAGTGATGATCGGCCATCAGTTGGTTCCGCTGGACCAGCCATCAGAAGGTGTGTTTTGGTGTTGCGTTTGTGGCGGACACCCTGATGACCCGATTCATAAACCGGGATACATCCCTTGAAGGAAAGAACTATGGATACCAACACTCCTAAATTTCCCGTGGACGCTGCGGCACGCAGGCAAGTTGCAAGTGTTTTTGCCATCGCTTTGCTGATGGCGACGATGTGTATCGCCTTTTGGGTGGCCTGGCCAGAGCAAACGAATTGGGTGATCCGCATGGCTGGCGTAGGAATGCTGGTGATGGCAGTGCTCCTGGGAGTTGTCTGGGCCTCACCATCGCTACACGAGAAGTTGAACAAACTCTGAATCAATGGAAACCAGCCCGTGTACGTCTTAAATGTCCTGTCCCTCTGGTGCGCACGAAAGATCGACTTTCGCACTGTTGTGCACGCCCTGAAGAATCGCCCGATTGCGGTGGCGGGTCGTGGCGGCTCGTACCACGTTGATCCAATTGATCCCAACAAATGAACGCAAAGCGATGGATCAGGGATACCAAGCAGACCTGGTGCAGGTAAGCGGCGATGCCACGACAGTGTGGGTGCATGCGCTTGATGGGTCCACCGTGGGGAGGTTTTCTAAGCGTTTTGGGCTTGACCTACACACAACGGTCACCCAGCAGATGGAGGGTGCAGCACAGTGCCTGTACTGTACGCATGCTCCCCCCACCCTCAACGATTGGCGGACGTTCTGCGAGTTGATCGCACAGCACTACGGTATCGAGGTAAGACCGTCCTTGATCCAGTTTTGAAACAGAAGCGGCATGGGACAGAAAATCTGGAATCTCAAATATGTGGCGGGCAATCCAGCCATGTTCACTCGGGTCACATCCTGTGCAGACAATCCGATGACACGCGCCCATGCCCTGTTAGCCGCTGAGGTAGTCTCCAAGAACGGCGGTGGATGGCGCGTTTGGGTTGAACGGATTGATACCCTCGAACGTATCTTCGAGAGTGCAGCCGAGCGATTCCATTTAACTCACAAAAATCACGCCACGGCGGGCGTTGAAACCCAAGGACAAAGAATGGCTAAGAACTGGGGTGTAGCGCGTTTCTTCGGCATGGGGTCAATCCAATACCTGCTGGAGTCCGGGGCGTGGCTGGCGGACAGAGACCTCTTCGATGGGGCCCCGATTCTGCTTTTCGAATCAATGGCAGATGCAGACGCCCACGCTGCCACCCTACCCCAGGATAGACAGCCTCACGGTGTGAAATTTATGCTCGATGATCAGGGCAAGGTTCAAACGGTAAGTCAAAAAAAGGAGAGCCGAAAATGAGCGCTGCAATCGAGATACTGCGAAAAATCGAGACGATCAACGCCAACACAAAGGCGCTGACAGCCGAGCCAGTTCGCCCCCGCATTCAATCGCTCATCGACGCCGGCTTGCTGAAGTCTTCCCGGATGCTGTGTGGGCCGCTGGCACTTCCGACCGGTGAGGTCTGGTTGCGGGTCACGGAGGACGGCCGCAAGCTGCTGGCATGAACTGCCTGCCCCACTTGTCTCACTGCAATTCGGATGCCAATGTCCAAAACACCACCCGCAGTTTTCCCCGTCATCCACCACCTTGATGCGGATACCACCCTGTCCGAGATCATGGTGGCCCGCGCCTGTGGTGCGGATGGTGCCTTCCTGATTTCCCATCACAGCGCGGACAGAGAGCTGCTGGAGGTCGCGCGCAGGGCCATTCATGAGAACGATGATTTCCCCATCGGGCTGAATCTGCTGTCAGTGCCGTGTGTCCAGGCCGTCAAAATGGCCATGGACGTGGGCTCGACGCTGGTTTGGGGCGACGATATGGGGGTTGACTCCAAAGGGCTCACCGCCGATGGCCGCGAGCTGTCCGCACTGGCCCGCGCCAATCCTCTACTGACCCTTTTCGCGGGCGTGGCGTTCAAGTACCGTCCCCACGAAGATGACCCCGTGGGCGCCGCTGCTCACGCGCGTGCAGCCGGTTTTGTGCCCACCACAAGCGGCGATGGAACTGGCCATGCACCGACTGTCAGCAAGATCAAATCAATGGGCGCAGGCGGCGCCCTCGCCATCGCAAGCGGCATGACGCCCGATAACGTGCGTCAATACGCCCATGACCTGACCCACATTCTGGTGGCAACAGGCGTAGCCCGGACTGAGTACCACATCGACCCGTCCAAACTCATCGCATTCATGGCCCAAGTTCGGGATTCAAGGCAAGACTGACAACATAGATCCGCGATGGCTTGCACCTCTGGGCACCCGGCACTGTGCGCTGGGATCTCTGCACCATGAAGCACCATCGCGTCCCTCAACGCGTAAGGAAGAAAGCACTTGAAGCCCATGGATACGGTCGCTACTTTTACGCGCACTCTTGAGCAAGCTGGCCACATCAAATCACAGCATGGCCGGTCTGTGCACCTTGCAGAGAAATGCTTGTGGGGGTGCGACGAGTACGGGTGTGATTGCTACCTGGGCGAGCCTACGCCCGCTGGGCTCCTGCGCGCATACGCGTGGCACTTGGCTGAAGCCACCCACCACCCAGCAGAGACGCTGCAGCCATGACCGAATACACCCTGTCCCGTCAATCCTTGGACACCATCACCGATGTTGAAATGGCTTTCGGCACCACCAAACTGCTACCCCCCTACGGGGTCGTGCCGAAACCCTTCAAGCATGGCAACGGGTACACCAGGCTGATCGATTGCTTGTTCAGTGGACAACCCTTGCCAGGTGGCGAAATCTTGTTCAGGCAAGGGTTTGAAGACCCGGCCGCACCCGCTGCATTGAACCGGGTGGTGATAGCGCATTTGCGTTCGTACGAGCCCAAGCACGAGCACAAGATTGCAGGGCTAGGGTATCTCGTCAGCTTGGTATGTGAACTTAACCTGAGCTGAAACCGGACATAAGATGAAAACCTTCCTGACACTCCTTGTCGTCGTGCTCGCCTTAGTTTCCGCGTTTTGCTGGGCCATTTCAGCAAGAGCAACCGTCTTGGCAAGCAACCAAAGTTCCGGTTATGGTGCATTGTTGGGTGGCGATCTCATTGCAAAAGGGCCAAGTGGTGAGCGAATTGATCTTCACGCCACTCTTGTAAAGCAAAGCCGCTGGAATAGATACGCGGCAATCTCTGCTGCGATATGTGCAATAGCCCAGGCCGCGCTATTCGCATGGTTCACGACTTGAATACCGTACACGCCCAACGCCAGCTTGGAGCCGCCAGCCGACAGACGTAGTTACGCTGCCTGGAGGTGAATGCCCAGCTCAGTCGCGCAGCTCAATCCACAGAAACGGAAACCCGGCGAACTGCGTTGCCAAGCACCGTTCCCTCCATCGTGCGCACCAAGTGCTTACCGAGTTTCCACCTACGAGCGCCATCCTTAGACAACTCGCCAGGCCCGAAGGCTTCCCGCATTTTCTGGTGGAATGCCTCCAACTTCTCCGAGGAAACGCTACAGGTCAACCCGACCATGCCCCGTTGGGGCTGGAAATCAAGCTGCACAGGCCGACCCTCTGTGCATGGGGTAAAGCCGTCGCTCAACTCGATGAGCGCGGGCATCCGGTCTTGATAGCCGATGGTGCAGCCCAGCCCACCGCCGTACGAGTAGCCACCGCACGATCTGCTTGCATCGAAACCGAAATATTCGCCCGCCTCCCGTGGGAACATCCCCAGCGGCGCAGCCAAATAGCGACCGTCTCTGGCCTCAGGCACGCGCATGAACGTCATGAGAGCCCCCGCGCAGGTTGGATACAGCCGCACACTGGAGAAAGACCCATCCGCAAGCTGGCTGGACACATCAAGAAACCCCTGCGGAGAAAACGAGGTTTTGACATTCCACTGGCCTTGATGCTCCAACACCGACCCAATGGCCTCACCCATCGCGGTCTCCCTGCAGACGCCAGCAGGTGTAGAGGCGTACCAGGGCCCTCTGGACATGGCCAACTTTGTCACATCATCACTGCAGGCCATCCATGACTTGTCGGCCTGGGCGGCAGCATACGGACCCCAGCAGTAGCCACGTGCCCCCATCAGATCCTCGACCAGGGCCTTCTTTTCCGAGCAGTTGGTTTCTGCTGCGTTCGGGTCACTGGGCTCCTTGCTGCACACGTCCAGCAAACGAAGAGATTCCTCAAGCAACCTCGCATCGCTCAAGGACTGGTAGCTTGTACGTAGCCCCTCGATCTGGTTCACCTTTGCCTCTTGCACGTGCTCAGCAGAGGGCTCACCACACCCCTGCAAAACAAACGCCATGGCGATCATTGGCGCGAGGTGCGACAGCGGGCGGTTTACTTTCATGAGCGAATCATATGTAGCTTTTCGAAGGCCACGCGACTCAAACGGGTTGATAAGTGGCTCGCCCCCCTGTCACGCCACCGGCCAACTGATCGCCAGACAGGAGATACCCACGGCCCAGAAGGTAGCGCGTGACAGCATCGAAACGCTCAGCAGCCACGTCCAAGCGTTCGAATAACTCCTGACGTCGCCCGTGGTACCGAGAGTCGTCGCCGTACCAGTGCCGGGTTATGACGACCTCATCGAACAAATCAACGTCAAGAGCAAGGATGTACCGACGAGGCCCACGGGCGAACTGGAGCGTCCTCATGGTCTGGTAGACAAGTGAGACGTTAACCCCGGCCCAGGGCAGATGAACCCGTGCGCGCAACGCTCAATGCCATGTCGGTCATCGTGACGGCCTTGAGGTTAGGCATGGGGTCGGGCACGTACGACCAACACAGGATGCAGTTGGGATAAGCCGCGACAGGCGAACCCCACTCGTCCAAAATTTTGGTCAGCCCCCCCTCCATCAGCACGCTCCCATAGATCACGGTTATTGATGGATTCATCATGATCCGCAGGCCCAGAGTTTGCAAATAGAGGCTGGGGTCACCAGCGATAACCTCTCGGTAGTGGCCTTCATGAAAAGCGCACCATTTACGACAGGCAAGGGCAACCATTGTGCCTTCAGGGGGAAGGCCCGGAATCCAAGAATAAGAATCAGGCATAGCAGAAGACATTTCAATTCAAAGAGCCAAGCGCTTTGGCAAAACTCCGAACACCAACCCCTACTTTGTCAACGGATGTTGGATGCGATGATGGATGGGTAACACTAACAGACTGGGACTGCGATGGCGCAGGAGCAGTTGATGCAGACACCTTTTCAGCGGCAGTTGCCACAGAAGACGCACCAGTCGCTGATGCTTCAGAACCTGCAACAGAAGGAGCACGTTTTTTAGTAGGCGGCGGTGGAGTTACCTTCACAGCGACATGTGCAAAGGGGGTTGAGGCATTGCCTGTTCGAATACAGGCTCGCGGGTTGGCTGAACGGCAATACGACCAGACTCTATTTGCACTCCAATCGTAGCAAGCGAGCGAAGACGCTCCGCTCGCAATCTTGGAGGGGTTGCCTTCAGGGCCTCATGCAAACGCGGCACAGCTTCATTAAGAATGATGGTGAAATCAATCGGCCCAAGCGGAACACGACCATCGATAACTCCGCTTTCAGAGGCTGCAAAAGAAAACGGGCGCTGCAGAAATGCCGCACCACCTTCAGCCTGTAAGCCAAGCATCGCCAGAGAACGGAACCGTTCCTGGCGAAACTCAGGAGAGACGTTGCAAAGCGTTGCAAGCAATGAAGGATAGGCCTCAGTTATCGCCACGACGACTCTAAGGCTGGACTCTTTCACGAAGTCGCCCCAAGAAGCCAGAAACCACGCGCATTCGCAAGAACTGGGTTGACTGGAGAAACAACTTTCAAGCGAGGAAAGGCGTCTTGGATGGTTTTCTGGAAGAATCCAGAGCCGCCGCCCACAAGAACAATCACATCGGGCGACATGTTTTCGACGCGCAGTGCCTTTTGAATCGCCGTCGCGGTGACAGACGAGAGAGACTCACTGGCCTTCTGAATATACGGAGCGAGGTCCACCCGATCACCAGCCAGAAGAATACTGGTCTTCCCACCACGCATGGCGTTCTCCAGCAATTCGACTGAGGGCTTCGAACCATGCTCTTCGGCAATCAAAATCCCAGCCTGTTCCAACAAAACCGAAGATGCTTTCACGCTGGTGCCACTCGACTGGCGCTGAATTTGGCCATGGCTGACCAGAACCCAGTCCAGGGAGTAAAAACCAGGGTCCACCACCAGAATGCGATGTTCTTCAGTGATTTTGTCTTCTTCAGGACCATGGTCAGCCTGATTGATGTAGTCGAACAGACCTCCAATAGGCTGGGCCACCACCATGACCTTTTTCACATTCACAGTACGCTTGGCAGTGATGCGATGTTCGCCCGAAAACCGTTTTTCGAGTTCGGTACGAATAGATGCGTCTTGAGCTTGCGAAACAGGCAAACCTGTTACAAGAAGATCAATCTCCTTCATTTCAGACAGGAGCAGCCCTGCGTTAAACAACGCCTTGTACGAATCAGTCTTTGCGTAGTCGGCATGAAGAGAGCGCTCCCACATTTCGGCACGATCTGGGGACACTCCAGCAATGAAGGGTTGCCCATCGACATTGACGTGCAAGAAATCGTCTTGCGCACGCCCATCAAAGCGACCACCGAAACGATCTGCAGGCGCGGCACCTGCAGGACGCACCATGGTTTTCATAGCACCATCGGCAGCGCCGAAAGCCAACTTCAGGTTCGAGTAACCAACATCGATACCAACAACATTCATGTGATAAGCCTCAGTTTGTAAGAAATAGTTGCACGGGAATTGTATTGACGTGCAATTATACCCGTTCTTCAGTCGTCCGCCAGTCTTCCTGCAGTCATCCCCTGAAAGCTGTCGATTTGACCCGTTCATACCTTCATCGATGGCGCAAGACGCCCTGCCGCCACCAACGTCCACCTGGTGCGACCCATCAGAAACGAACGGACATGGCACACCTGACACCACTCGTGCTCAGGCTTGGTTCGCCCTTTCGATGGAGACCATGTTCGCCCCTAATGGGGCGAAGTTGCCCCCCCATCTTCGCCCTGTAGAATTCCTTGTGATAAGCACCAAAGTCCTCGAAAAAGCGGCCTTGATGCCGAGGTCTTTTCCCCTGCCACTTCGCCCCTAATGGGGCGAAGTTGCCCCCCCATCTTCGCCCTGTAGATTTAGCTGTAGAATCTAGCGGTCAAGAACTTTAGCCACCCAAGTGATCGGCGAGGTTGTAAGGTGCATCTTCGCCCCTAATGGGGCGAAGTTGCCCCCCCATCTTCGCCCTGTAAAATTCCGCCCCATCTCACGCCTCGCCAGTTTTACAGGGCGAATGTGGTGGGCAAATTCATACACAGTAAACAAGATGGATCTGGTACCCACTTCCGAGCAGCGCGTCTATGCTGCAGCGATGGCTGCTTTGGAGGCTTGCATCGCGGACCTGTACGACCAAGCGGTAGATGCAGCCGAGGACTACATGAGGCACGTGGACACCAATGAGGCTAAGGCCAAGGGTTGGGCTGAGAGAAGCAACCTCCAACTGTCATGCACACGCAAGGGGAACCACCTTGATCTGAAGTGGACGGGCATTCGATGGTATGGAGGGAAAAATGACCGTCAAAACCGTAGGCACACCATTCCAAAAAACAAGGAAACACAAGCCTACTCAACGGCAAAACTCCTTGAGTATTCGAAAGACTGGGAAAAAGATGTAGTCTTGGAAACTGAGCGCAAGCTACAAATCATCAGAAGGAAAGCCGCCCACTTCGTTAAAGCGATCATAGCAATGCGACATGTTCATCAAATTGTCACCATGAGCCAATCCATGGAGAAGTCTGATGAATCGGGGAACGACGATGCCTGACTATTTGCACTGAGCCTATGTATATGCAACCCCTCTCGCACTCAACTTCGCCCCTTTAGACCAAGACCGTTTGGCGCGAGCCTATGAAGATGCATCAGGCCTCTGGTTCTCAGGGGTCTTTTTTTTGCCCAAGTGCCTTTGCTTTTTCTCCCGCTGGCGTTTCCTCTTCGGGGTTCTGCGCTCTTGTCGTTGTCGAGCTGGTTTTCGGTCACCCGTTTTGACCAAAAGACGATTTGAGGTTGCGCCCCAGTCTTGAGTTTCGACTGGGCTGGTCATCTTCGGTTTGCGCGCAAGTAGTTCGCTCCCCTTCCCCGTCCGAATCGACTTGTTGCTTACCGGTGCGGTTGAGCGCGGGGCTATGTAAGTGCAATCTTCTTCCCCATCATGCGCGCAGGTTGAAATCCACCGTCCCCGCTTGCTGGTTTTTGCCCCTCGCCGGTTTCTTTTTTCGGTTTGCCGCCGCCTCCCTGCACTCTCGCTTATCGGATTCCCCGCCGCTTCGTTTCCGTATGCATCTGGAGCTTTCTCTCCAGGCTTCAGGCGCTTTGTTTTCTGCGCCCACTACTTTTCGGTGTTTTTTGGCTTTGCTTCCCCTTGGCGCCTTTAATCGCCCCGGCGCGCAGAGGTTTCGCGCATACCCTATGTAAATGCATATCGATGGTGGCTTGCCTGCCTGTTGCTTTTTTGGGTTGGACGCTTGGATTCTTCCGCCGACTACGTTGGGGCCATGCATTTGCCGATGCCGGTCGCTTTGCTCTTGCTCTTTCGGGGCGGGTCACTTCCTGGCGCTGTCGATTGCTGCTTTAACCCGGCCCCACAAATTCTGGCTGTTCGGCTTGCTGCGGCTGGCATTGAAGCCGTTGTTGTCTGCGCTGGATTTGACATGAGGCAATGCTGCGCCTTGAAGTTGTCTCGTCGCGTTTTTTGGCTACCTTCTCACGCTGAGCCCAAGCCGTGGCGTTTGGCTGCACGCCTGAGGCGCTTTCTACCCGCCGCTTATGCCAAGTCCTTTTGGATATGCGTTTGGTTCGCCCATGCGTGCCTCAGAGGCGTTTCTGCAAGGCCTGCCACCGGCAGTGCGCAAAGTGCTGCTGAGCGCGCCAGAGCGCTTCCTATTGCGCCCTCCGTCGAATTGCTCTTGGGGTGGCCCCCGGCCCCACCTTTCGGGCCTTTTTGAATCTGGATTTCCTGCTGGCGTTGGTTGCGCTGTTTTCTGGGTCTCGTAGGCCGTTTTGGGCGAACTTCCGGCATTGGGCTCTTGCATTGCTTTGCCGGTGCGAGCAATATCCATTTTCCTCGCGTTATGCACGCGCTACCGGAATATCCTCAAGACGGGTGGTGTAGTGCGGCGTCAGGCGCATTTGACGGGGTGCCCATTCCTTCTTGGGGCCAAATCCCGCACCGCCGACCGATACCGCCCCCCGGCCGTATTTGCGGTTGAGGCTGTCCACGGTCGTCATGAGAATTGACTTGTCGCTCGAATCGGATTCCTCCAGTTCGAGTTCGCCTTGGTGTAGGGACGATGGCGCGAGGTCCAGCAGAATTACCCCGGCCTTTTGAATTTGGTGTCCGGGCTCGAAAATGAATCGGATGCCAGCGCATGCGGCTTCGACCAGGCTGCGGCTGTCTGCGGTGGGTTTTCTCAGGGGGACCACCACGCTGCGCGAGAAGTGGGGTGGAGGGCGAAAAGGCGAGGTGTGGGCGAAGACGTGGAGCTGGCCCGCGAAGCTGCCTTGCTTGCGCAGTTTCTCCCCGGCGCGGGCGGCGAAGTCACTGACGGCCCCCAGAAGCCCGTCCAGGCTCTCAACGGGGTTGCCGAAGGATCTGGTCACGGCAATCTGTTTCTTGGCCCCTGGCGCGTCCTCCAGGGCGATGCAAGGCGTTCCCTGAAGCTCCAGCACTGTCCGCTCCAAAACGACGCTCCAGCGCCTCCTGACGGCTCCGGCGTCCATCTGGGCCAGATCCAGGGCGGTGGCCACGCCCAGTTTGGTCAATTGCTCCCCGATCCGGCGCCCAACCCCCCAAACGTCGCCCACGGCGGTTGCGCGCATGATTTCCTGCAGATCGGGGGGGCTTAGCGCGGCGAGGTTGCACACCTGGGCCAGTTCGGGGGGATAGCTGCCCGGTTTGCGTTCTGCATCCTTGGAGACGTGGTTGGCCAGCTTTGCAATGGTTTTGGTGGCACCGATCCCGATGCCGCATTGCAGGCCCAGCCACCGTTCAATGCGAGCCCGGATCTTGAAGCCCCGCTGGGTCATGTCGCCGGGGATGCCAGACAGGTCACAAAAGGCCTCGTCAATCGAGTAGACCTCTGTCCTGTGACCATAGCCCGCGATCAGGCTCATGAGTCGGCTGGACATGTCGCCGTAAAGGGTGAAATTGGCAGAAAGCCCCACTAGGCCATGCGAATGCACCAGGTGCTCGATCTGGAACCACGGCTGGCCCATCTTGATGCCCAGCGCTTTGGCCTCCTGACTGCGGGCGATGGCGCAGCCGTCGTTATTTCGACAAAACCACGAGGGGTCTGCCGACCAGTGAGGGGCGAAAGGCCTGCTCTACCGAGGCGTAGAAATTCGATGCGTCAACAAGGGCGAACACGGCATGTCACCGGGCGCGGCCTTGGCGCGTCTGGGAGTTCTGGCGAAAACGTTTGATGGAGGCGGTCACCACGCCCCAGATTTCCACGGTCTGGCCGTCCTGGGGAACGATTTCGGGGTAAGTGGGGTTGGCGGGCACCAGTTTCATTCGCCCGTGGCGCAGCCAGAGGTGCTTGCAGGTGAATTCGCCATCGAGCACGGCGATCACCACGTCCTGGTGCTGGGGCTTGAGGGCGCGGTTGACCACCATGAGGTCGCCGTCGAAGAGGCCCGCCTCCACCATGCTGTCGCCGCTCAAGCGGATGAAAAACGTCGCCTGCGGGTGCGTGACGAGGATGGAGGTCAGATCCAGCCGTTCGACGTGGAAGTCCTCGGCCGGGGATGGAAACCCGGCGCGGACCGAGTGGCCAGCCATGGGCAGCTCCATTGGGCGCTGGCAGATGGGCACCGCTTGCGCGCGTGAGTCGGGCAGTTCGGCCCCCTTACTGTCGTTGCTGTACATCCGTAAGGGGTATCCACTTAGCTCCAGTGACACCCTTATGCTGGATAAATAATCAGTGTTTGATGGTATCCCAGCGGTGCCAACA
>NZ_JBHTBZ010000052.1:0-4578 GCF_042665235.1 Hydrogenophaga defluvii
GGCGCAGAGTCGAGTTTGCCAATTGGAGATGCAGTGGGGCCATGCCTTGATTGTCTTTGGGCGGCTTACTGCGACACAACCCTGGGATGAGCAGAGGCAGCTGCTGGGCATGGCCTGAGCGGGCAGCACTACCAATCAAAACGCAGGGTGAGACCTTGTTTTAGCTCAAACATATTGCCCCTCAGAGATGCGCCTCGTGACTCCAATCGGGCGCGTGAGCGCACAGCTTGCTCAACAGCTTGTCGAGTTGCTTGCGCTCGCCTTCTGATAGGCAGTCCATCATCGCTCGCTCGCGCTCGATCAGTCCCGGCATGAAGCTGTCGTGCTGGCGCCGCCCAGCAGCGGTGATGAAGATGATTTGTCGGCGCTGGTCGTCCTGATCAGTCTCGCGCCGAATCAGCTTCTTCTTCTCCAATGCAGTCACAGCCCGGCTGATGTTGTTCTTCAAGTGTCCCGAAAAATCGCAGATGTCGGAGGCCGAGATCCCGTCCCGGTAGTACAGAAAGATCAGCGAGAGGATCTCTGGTCGCGTCAGACCATGGGTGGCCTCGATGGCACGGAAAGAGGGCTCACGGTAGCTGTTGATCATGTACCCCAGCTTGTAGGCATAGGGAATGGCAACCTCATGGAGGATGTCGCTCAGTGGCTTGCGTGCGCTCATGTTTGGGGTGTTGGGTGGTGCAAGTCGTCAGCGCGAATCTTAGCCATTCCACTCTGCGGCCGCAGCCTTCGTCGGTCGTCACGTCCGGGAAAACACCAAGTTTCAATAGGTTCCATATGGAACCAATAAGGCTACACTTCGCCTCCATCCGGTGGCCGTTGGTTGCCTGGCCGGTGTTGTGAATTCATCAACATGCCCGCTTGTGAAGTGACTGCCTCCCCGCCTTGTGACACGTTGTCAAATGCCACCTTGATGCTGGGTACCTCGATCCACCCTGTGTGTGTGGCGCATGTACAGGCCGTGCCTGGCCAGGTGGGGAGGTTGCCGATCGTCATGATCCACGGCGGCTTTCACACAGGGCAGGCCTACCTCGCCTCACCTGACGGAAGGGACGGTTGGGCGCAGCTGTTTGCACGTCGTGGTCACGATGTGTATGTGCCGGATTGGCCATGTCACGGACGCTCGCCCGGGCGTGAAAACATTGCGGCGCTGGGCACGCAGGACATAGCTTCCGCATTGGCCACTGTGTTGGCTGCGGTGGGCCCGGCAATCGTGATTGCGCATTCGGCAGGTGGACCTCTTGCCTGGTGGTTGGCTGAACAGCTGCCAGACCTGGTGCGGGCCGTGATTGGCGTGGCACCCGGTGCGCCCGCCAACCTGGTGCCCGTGTTGCCCGAGGACGCCGAGCATGTCGCTGCCCTGGCTTTTGATCAGGCAGCGGGTTGCCCCGTGTTCTCGCCGCTGGATCAGGCTGTGGTGGCATCCCCAGCTTTTGTGCGCGAGTTCTGGGCGAATGCACCGCGCTTTCCTGCACATGCGTTCGACCGATACGCGGCGACCGTGGTGCCCGAGAGCCCCATTGTGCTGAACGAGCGTTTCAACATCGGTGGCAAGGGCTTGGCGTTGCGTGAGCGCGCGGTGGTGGCAGCGCGTCCCATCCTCGTGATCACAGGCGAACACGACGCCCGCCATCCGCGCCCAGTTGACGAATCCCTTGCCAGTTACTTGAACGCCGACTTCATCTGGTTGCCTGATCTGGGTATCCGCGACAACGGCCACATGCTCATGATCGAAGACAACAGCCACGAGATTGCCCAGGTTCTGTTCGACTGGCTGCGCGGCCAAGGCATTTGAATCAGCCCAACCGCCGGCTCCGCCGGCACCAAACCTCCGAGGAGACACACGACATGACACACAGCCTCAACCGCCGTTCGGCGATGTTCGCCTTAGGTGCCGCAGCATGCGCTGCCGCACCATTGCCAACCTGGGCGCAAGCACCGGCGTACCCGTCGCGGCCCGTCAAAATCATCATGCCCTGGGCTGCCGGTGGTGGCGGGGACGTTCTGGTGCGGGCCATGACCGCGTCGTTGGCGCAGCGCTTGGGGCAACCGGTGATTGTGGAGAACCGACCGGGCGCCATTGGCACCATTGGAAGTCTTGCAGCGGCCAACAGCGCGGCCGATGGCTACACACTCGTTTACGGCACCGCCGATTCGCACTCCATTGCGCCCCACATCCTGAAGGTGCCGCCCTACGATTCGAAGAAGGCTTTTGTGGCGGTGGCGCCCATCGGTTTCACGCCACTGGCGCTGATGGTTCATGCATCGCACCCCGCGCGCAGCTTCAGTCAGTTCATGCAAATGGCCAAAGACGCCAAGGCGCCAATGACCTTTGGCTCCTGGGGGCAGGGCAGTTCGGGGCAGATCGTCATGGAAGCCCTCAAGCAAAAGACCAAGCTGGATCTGCTGCACGTGCCTTACAACGGCACTGCGCCGCTGATGCAGGCGCAATTGGCCAGCCAGATCGATTGCGCCATCGTGCCGGTCCTGGTGGCCGACCAACACGTCAAGGCGGGCACGGTGCGCATCCTCGCTGTCACGGCGCGGGAGCGTTTGACTGGTTTCCCTGACACCCCCATCCTCAAGGAGTTTGGAGTCGAACTCGACATGGGGCCGTGGCTGGGCTTTCTCGCACCAGCTGGCACACCCATTGACGTGGTCAACAAGCTCAATGGTGCGATCACCGCTTCATTGCAAGAACCCCAGGTGGCCGAAGTCATGAAAAAAATGACGATGGTGATCGAGCAGATGTCACCCAACGCCTACCAGCAGTTCTACAACAGCGAATACGACCGCTGGGGTAGCTACATCAAAACAGCCAAGGTGACGGTGGATCAATGAAACGGATTCGGAGCCTTGCTCGTTGGGTCATTGCTTCAAGGCTGTAAGGGGCGGTCTGTACCCAGTGGGTGCCGCTGCAATTGCCCCTGGACTGGGATGAGCAGCGTCAGCTTCTGGACATCGCCTGAGGGATAACCGCCTCCGCCTGATCCACCGGATTTAACTGTTGTGGGCCCCTCCAGCTTCGGCTGCGAGGGGCTTTGTTTTGTCAGAAGCCGTCGACGGCAATCTCAATCAACGGTCTGACCACCACACCCAGGCGCCCAAAAGGGCAGCCATCCACAAGGCGACGATCAATGCCCCGCCGATGCGGCTGGTGGGTTTGCGGCCATGCCGGGCCATCCAATCGTTCGCCTTGGCCCGGCTGTCCTCAATCACCACGGGCGGCAGCAGTTTCACGGCCAGCCAGATCAATGCGGGCAACAGCAGCGCGTCATCGACGTAGCCCAGCACCGGGATGAAGTCTGGAATGAGGTCGATGGGGCTCAGGGCGTAGGCCACCACAAAGGCGCACAAGGCCTTGACGGCCAGCGGTGTCCTGGGATCGCGGTAGGCGAACCAGAGCGTGACGGCGTCGCGTTTGATGCGCCGTACCCAGGTTTTGATGCGGTCGGTGATGCCCATGATCGATGAAGCAGCTTGCCCTCAAAAACCCACAATGTCACCCGCTGGGAGGGCTCACAGAGAAAGGGCCGGAAAAATCAGGTCGAAATGGGGCAGAGAGGGCCCACAGAGAAACCCTAATCGGCCCGGAGCCCGCATGAACTGGGGCTTTGCCAAAAGAAAAGGCCCCCGCGCTGCGGGGGCCTTGTCATACTGGCGGTGGACGTAGTCTGGACCGAACCCGTATCGGCCCGGCGCGGTCGCAAAATCTGCGTTTTCCCTTGTGTTTATTGGTATCCCCAAAACTGAGCGAGCCAAACATGTGCTCAAAACAGCAAGCTACCAAAAAAGGGGCGCGCGCCCGCGCGCATACACGCGTGCGCACAAAAAGGGAACCGGGCTGGGAGTTTGCGAGCCCCCCGCGTCAGTTACAGGTGCCCTGCCTGGTACAGCAAAAAAATTGAGTCATGTTGCGCACCCAACGCATGTGAGCGGGCTCGTCTGAAAGCCAGATGCCGCAGCAATGATGCATACCCGCACGCAGGCGGTTTTCAGGCTGTTTGGCGCGATTTAATCTTGGGCGCGTGGGTGTGGGGTTCCATCTGTCGTTTCTCGATCCACAGGGTCTATTGAGTGGCGTTGCCGGGGTGTTCATGCCTGGCTCATCCCGTGATTGATGAACTGTTGATCTCAGCTTTGCAGCGGCCAGTGCGCCAGGACATGATCACTGACAACATTTTTGAGCACGTCTGATCGTCACGCGTCGGGCAGTGATGTGGCGAAGTTGGAGGACCGCCGGCAACGGCAGATCCTGAGGTAGTTCGAGAACTTGGGCTGAGGCGGACGTGGCCGACTTTTGGGGGGGCTCATACCCAATGGGTCGTGGCTCGCTGGCTTTCTCGGTTCGCGCGTTTGTGGGATGCACCTGATTGTCCCTTGAGCACCGAGGCCCTCCGAACTGCTGCAGCTTGGAGCTTCAACGTTTGGCAGCAATCCAGGGTGGGTGTCACTGGACTGCGTTGTAGAGACTCTGTTGCGCCTGCGCCTGCGCCTGCGGTTGCGGTTGCGGTTGCGGTTGCGGTTGCGGTTGCGGTTGCGGTTGCGGTTGCGGTTGCGGTTGCGGTTGCGGTTGCG
>NZ_JBHTBZ010000053.1:0-17365 GCF_042665235.1 Hydrogenophaga defluvii
GCAGGTTAGGGTTCTTACGTGGGTCAGATTTGGATGGAAATTACCCGTGAAGGTGGGTCAGTTCTGGATGGAAATCAACACCGAAATAACAAAACGCTCATCAGGGCGTGCAGGGAGTAAAAAAATGAAGTCATCCAAACCCCGTTTCGGGTGGGTTCCGCTCGCGTGGGTGGCGCAGTGGGCCTTTGTCTCAGGTGTCGCGGCTCAGCCCGTACCCGCCTGGAATCCTTCTCATGGTGTGATGGGCGTCATGGCGCCGCCATCGGTGCGTGCCACCGATCCGGTGGGCGCGGCTGCGGTGGCCCAGGGGCTGGGGGCGGCCGGTGGCGCGAGCGCACTGTCCAACCCGCGTCCGGCCCTGGCGGGTTCTGAGCTGGACCTGCTGCAGGCGGTCAAGGTGGCGGTGGGCTGGCAGCCGGTGGTGGCCGCCGCCGTGGCCCAACTCAGGCAACAAGGCAGCGTCGTCGAGCAGATGCGGGCCGGCTACCTGCCCGTCATTTCCGGTGGTATCAACACCGGGCGCCAGTCGGCCACGGCGCGTGGCACCAGCTTCACCCTGGCGGCCTCCCAAATGTTGTACGACTTTGGCAAGGTGGGCAGCCAGGTCAGCGAAGCCGAGGCCGGTGTGCGCCGCGCGCAAGCCGACGTGTTGCAGCAGATCGACACCGTGGCACTGCAGACCGCGCTGGCGGTGGTGGAGTTCAGCCGCTACCAGGCGCTGGAAAACATCGCCCAGACGCAGTTGAACGCGGTGCGCGATGTGGCGCGTGTGACCGAGCTGCGAGCCCGTTTGGGTGCCAGCACCCGGGTCGATCCGGTGCAGGCGCAGGCGCGGGTGGAAGCCGCGCAGATTTATGCGCACCAGTTGCAAACCCAGATGCGGCAGTGGCGCTCGCGGCTCAAGACCTTGCTGGGCATGGACGTGCCCGAACGCGTGGCGCCGCTGCCCACAGAACGGCTGGAGGCCGCCATGCAGC
Source organism: Hydrogenophaga defluvii (assembly GCF_042665235.1). Lineage (NCBI taxonomy): Bacteria > Pseudomonadati > Pseudomonadota > Betaproteobacteria > Burkholderiales > Comamonadaceae > Hydrogenophaga > Hydrogenophaga defluvii. The sequence goes on from NZ_JBHTBZ010000053.1 coordinate 978, forward strand.
CGCAGGCCGACCGCCTGTTGTGGCCCTCGGTGTTGGTGGCCGAGGCCGATCGCCAGGCGCTGGAGGCCCGTCTGGCCGGTGCCCGCGCCGCCCGCATGCCCACGTTGACGCTGGAGGCCTCGCTGAACCGCCTGGGCAGTGGCGCCAGCAACGGGCGCAGCACCGACCACGGTGTGTATTTCAAGCTCAACAGCAATGTGTACCAGGGCGGTGCGATGCAGGCACAAGAGGAAGCTGCGCGCCTGGGCGTGCAGGCGGCGCAGTCGCGTGTGCTGGTGGCGCGCACCGAGGTGGAAGACCGCATGGCCAACCTCAAGGAGCAGTTGCAAGGTTTGGTGGCCCTGCAGGGCCCCTTGAGCGTGCGCCAGCGCAGCATCACCGACACCCGCGCGCTGTACCGCGAACAGTACCTGGCACTGGGCACCCGCAGCGCGCTGGACCTGCTCAACGCCGAACAGGAAATCGCGCAGGCGGCCTTTGATGTGGTGCAGAACCGCCACGACGCGTGGGCGGCCCAAATCAACTTCATCGACGCCAGTGGCCAGGCCCGAGCGGTCTACGGCCTTGAGGGGACACAGGTTCACGGTTTGGAGGTGCTGCCATGACAACAACGACAACAACCACAGGTACAACCAACGCGCAAGCCGCCGAGCCGGGCAAGGTGGCGCCTCAGCCCCACCCGGGGGGCTTGGAAGCGTCGGCCTGGCTCGATGCCTTGCTGGCGGTGGCCCGCCACTACAGCGTGGAGAGTTCGCCCGAGCGTGTTCGGGTGGAGATGGAGTGGCTGGCCAAAGACGTGCCGCTGGACGGGCTGGTGGACCACATGGGGCGGCAGCTGGGGTTGGCCGTGGCCTTTGCACGGTTCACACCCAACCTGCTCGACCCGTGGCGACTGCCGCTGGTGGTGGACCTGGAAGGCGGGCAGGTGGCGGTGATCGAGCGTCTGGGTGAAGGCGGTCAGGTCAGCGCGCGCCTCAGTGGCGACCAGGGGCTGGTCACCACCTTGAGCATCGACGAGCTCACACCCCGGATCAAGCGTGTGTTGTTCGTCAAGCCGCTGGCTTCGGTGGCCGACGCGCGGGTGGACGACTACATCAAACCCTACCAGGCCAACTGGTTCTGGCGCATGGCCTTGCGCGACTGGCCGCGGTACATCGACGTGATGGTGGCGTCGCTGGTGGCCAACCTGCTGGCGCTGGGCTCCATGCTGTTCAGCATGCAGGTCTACGACCGCGTCATCCCCGCGCAGTCCGAGCACACGCTGTGGGTGTTGTTCGGGGGCTTGTTCATCGCCCTCACCGTGGCGTTCATGATGCGGGTGGCGCGCACCCACATCACCGATTTGCTCGGCAAACGCGCTGACCTGCGCATTTCCGACCGCGTGTTCGGTCATGCGCTGCGCCTGCGCAACGACGCCCGGCCCCAATCCACTGGCAGTTTCATTTCGCAGATCCGCGAACTCGAACAGGTGCGCGAGCTGATCACCTCCACCACGGTCACCGCCGCGATGGACATGCCGTTTTTCCTGCTGTTCGCATTTGTGATGTGGGCCATGGGCGGTTCGCTGGTGTGGGTGCCCTTGGCTGCGGTGCCGCTGCTGGTGATCCCGGGGCTGCTGGCGCAGCGCCCCCTGGCGCTCATGGCCACCGAAGGCATGCGCGAAACCTCGTTGCGCAGTGCCATGTTGGTGGAGGCGGTGCAAGGCTTGGACGACATCAAGCTGCTGCGGGCCGAGCCGCGTTTCCAGGGCCAATGGAACCACGCCAACGATGTGGCCGCCACCATTGGCACCCGCCAGCGTTTTCTCACCGGCCTGCTCGTGAGCTGGACCCAGGAGGTGCAGACGCTGGTGTACGCCGGTGTGGTGCTGGTGGGGGCGTATCAGGTGATTGCCGGCGATCTCACCACGGGTGTGCTGATTGCCTGCTCCATCATGTCCTCGCGCATGATCGCGCCCCTGTCGCAACTGGCGCTGGTGATGACCCGCTGGCAGCAGGCCAAGGTGGCGCTGGACGGGCTGAACACGCTGATGCAGCGGCCGGTGGACCAGCCCCCGCGCAGCCAGCAGGTCAGCCGCTCGATGCTGCACGGCAACTACGAACTCAGCAGCGCCGTGTTCCGCTACAGCAAGGAGGACCCCGACCCGGTGCTCAACATCGACAAGCTGCGCATTCGCCAGGGCGAGAAGGTGGCCATCTTGGGCCGCAACGGCGCGGGCAAGTCCACCTTGCTGCAGCTGCTGGCGGGCATGCAGACGCCGCAGCAGGGGCACGTCTTGTTGGACGACTTCAAGATGACCTTGCTCGACCCGTCCGACGTGCGCCGCGATGTGGCCTTGTTGAACCAGAACGCCAGCCTGTTTTTTGGCACGGTGCGCGACAACATCACGCTGGGCATGCCACACGCCAGCGAAGAAGAGTTGATCCGGGCCTTGAAGCTCAGTGGTGCGGCCGCGCTGGTGCAAAGCCTGCAGCGTGGCCTGGACCACCCCATCATGGAAGGTGGCAAAGGCCTTTCTGGTGGGCAGCGACAAACGCTGTTGCTCGCACGCACCCTGATCCGAGAACCCCGGGTGCTGCTGATGGACGAACCCACGGCCTGGCTGGACGACACCGCCGAGCGGCAGCTGATTCAACAGCTTTCCCCCTGGCTGCGACACCGCACCCTGGTGGTGGCGACCCACCGACCGGCGGTGCTGCAATGGGTGGACCGCATCATCGTGCTGGACGGCGGGCGTGTGCTGGCCGACGGCCCGCGCGATCAGATCATGGGTGCCCGCAGCGATGCGCCACCGCCATCGACGGCGCCGGTGGTGCGAGCCCCGGCCATGGGCAGTGCCTCTGGGCAGGTGGTGGCGCGGCCGGCCGGGAGGGTGGCCGTCAAGCCGGTCATGGGCAGGTTGAACGCTGGCCTCGCGCCGCTTGCGGCGACCAACCAGAAAGGGGGTGAGGTATGAAAACCAAGCTGAAATTGCCCAAGCAAGGCCGCCGCCGCCTGGCCCATCTGTTGTCGCCTGGCGAAAGCGTGTTTCCACGCACCTCGGTGGTGGTCTGGTTGACCTTGTTGATGGTGCTTGCGCTGGGCACCTGGGCCTATTTTGGGCGGCTGGACGAGGTCACCGTGGGCAGCGGCAAGGTGGTCCCCTCCAGCCGAGAGCAGGTGGTGCAGTCGCTGGAGGGCGGCATTCTGGACGAAATCCGGGTGCGCGAGGGCGACGAGGTGCGCACCGGTCAGGTGTTGGCGCGGCTGGACAAAACCCGCATTGAAAGCAACGTGGGCGAAAGCGCTGCCAAATTGCAGGCCGCTCTGGCCACGGCGGCGCGTTTGCAGGCCGAGGTGGGCGGCACACCGCTGGTGTTTCCGCTGTCGGTGGCCAAGGACACCGCGCTGGTGCGCGCCGAAACGGCCTTGTACCAATCCCGCCAGAACAGCTTGCGCGAGTCGGTCAAGGGTTTGGAGGAAACGCTGGAGCTGATCCAGCGCGAACTCAAGCTCACCGAGTCGCTGGTGGCCCAGGGCGCGGCCAGCGGCGTGGAGGTGCTGCGTTTGCGCCGTCAGTTCAGTGACCTGCGCACCAAAATCAACGACACCAAGAGCCAATACCTTGTCAAGGCCCGTGAGGAACTGGCACGGGCCAACGCGGAGGTGGAGACACAAACCTCCGTCACCCGCGGGCGGACCGATGCCCTGAGCCGCACCGTGGTGCTCTCGCCGGTCAAGGGCATTGTGAAAAACGTGGAGGTGACAACGGTGGGGGGCGTGATACCACCCAACGGCAAGCTGATGGAAATTGTGCCGGTGGACGACCAGTTGCTGGTGGAGGCGCGCATCTCACCACGTGATGTGGCCTTTATCTATCCCGGCCAGCGGGCGGTGGTCAAGGTCACGGCCTACGACTACGCCATCTACGGCGGCCTGGAGGGCCGGGTGGTCAACATCTCGCCCGACACCATCCAAGACGAGGTCAAGCGCGATCAGTTCTATTACCGCGTCTACGTTCGCACAACGCAGGACCACCTCAAGAACGCCGAAGGCCGGCGGTTTCCGATTGCGCCGGGCATGGTCGCAACGGCCGACATTCACACCGGCAGCAAGACTGTGTGGGAGTACCTGGTCAAGCCGCTGAACCGCGCCAAAGAGGCGCTGCGCGAACGCTGAACCTGGTCACGGGCATACACTGGAGACCGGAGCGCATGGCGCTTCGGCCTTTTTGTTTTTCACCATGCAACTGCCCTCACGCTACTGGTCTGAACTCGGCACCCGCGACTTCGCTCGCCTGGCCGCCGCGCCCGATGTGGGTGCGGTGGTGGCCGTGTTGCCACTCGGTGCCACGGAACAACACGGCCCGCACCTGCCCACGGGCGTGGACACGGTGTTGGTGGACGGTGTGGTGCGAGCCGCGCTGCCCTTGTTGCCGCCCGAACTGCCGGTGCTGGTGCTGCCCACCCAAGCCGTGGGCTTGAGCCCGGAGCATGCGCGGTTTCCCGGCACGCTCACCTTGTCGTCGCAGACGCTGATCGCCTTGTGGCGCGAGATCGGCGCTGGTGTGGCACGCGCGGGCATCCGCAAGCTGGTGCTGTTCAACGCACACGGCGGGCACGTGGGCGCCATGGACATCGTGGCCCGCGAACTGCGCGCCGAGCACAACCTCATCGTCTACAGCAGCAGCTGGTACAACCTGCCATTGGGCGAGGCGGTGAACGGTTTGTTTCCGCAGGAAGAACACCGCTTTGGCGTGCATGCGGGTGACATGGAAACCTCGATGATGCTGGCGCTGGCGCCGCAGACGGTGGACATGGCGCAGGCCCAGCACTTCGTGTCGGCCTCACAGACCCGCGCGCCCGATTGCCCCATCCTCGGCAACGGTCGCAGCGCGAAGCTGGGCTGGCAGATGCAGGACTACCACCCGCAAGGGGCGGCCGGCAACGCACGCGCCGCCACCGCCGACAAAGGCCAGGCGCTGGTCGAAGCTGCGGCCCAGCAACTTGCGCTGATGCTGCAAGAGGTGTCGCGCCTGCCGCTGTCCACCTTGCGCGATGGACCTGATCAGGCGTAGGTCACCCAACTCGCATGTTCTGAGCTGTCCAGGTGCGGTAGCGTGTTGTAGGTCAGCAGCGTGTGGCGTTTCGGGTTGAAGGCGAACTCGGTCACGGCGCTGTTGCGTATGCGCATGTTGAGTTCGATGGTGGTTTCTGCCGGGGTGCCCAGGATGTGGCCCACTGCCGTGCTGATGGGGCCGCCGCTGGACACCAGCAGCACCTTGTGGCCCACATGCTCGCGTTTCACATGGTCCAGGGCGCTGGTGATGCCGGCCACAAAGTCCACGTAGCTGGGCATGCCTCGGGGCGTGACGGTGCCCGCCATCCATTGCGCCAGGCCGTCGCGCAGCAAACGAAAGTGCTGGCGGTATTTTTCGGGGGTGTCGGGTTTGGCCAGCGGTGTGGGGTGGACGGCTTGGATCACCGCTTCGCTGTCGTATTCGTTGAGGCCGGGCCAGACCAGCGGCGCCGGTGTACCCCCCAGGCCGTCGCGGATGCCTTGCCAGGTTTGTGTGTGGCGCTTGAGGCTGCCCATGAGCACGGCGTCGAACACCAAGCCCTTGGCGCGAAAGTACTCGCCCAGGCGCCGGCTCTGGCGCTGGCCGAGTTCGCTGAGCTGGTCGTAGTCGTCGGCACCAAACGAGGCCTGGCCGTGGCGCACAAGGTAGAGCTGTCCCATGGCGCCGATTGTGGCCAAAGCCCAGTGCGGCCTCCAGTGGCCGCTGTCGCTCAGGCGGCTGTTCAGGTGGTCGTTTGGGTGGCCGTGCTGGTCAGCACTCGGGCGAACACGTCGGCATCCACGTTGCCACCACACAGCGTCACACCCACCTGCTGGCCACGCAATCGCTCACGCTCCTGCCACGCGGCAGCAAACGCTGCCGCGCCCGCACCTTCGGCCACGTTGTGGGTGTCCACGAACAGGGCACGCATGGCCTGTGCCACCTCAGCATCGCTGACCACCACCACGTGGTCCAGGTGCTGTTGCAGGATGGCCAGTGCGTTGACATCGGCCACGCGCACCGCCATGCCGTCGGCCAGTTGGGTGCTCACGGCGGCCGGCACCACGTGGCCGGCCGAGAGCGAGTCGGCGTAGGTGGTGGCGCCGCTGCTGACCACCCCCACCACCCGTGCCCGGTGGCCCAGCGCCAGCTTGGCGGCGATGGCCGAACACACGCCCGAGCCCAGGCCAATGGGCACATAAACGACGTCCAGCGTGGGCACGGCGCGCAGCAGCTCCCACCAGTAGGTGGCCACGCCACTGAGCAGGTTGGCGTGGAAGCTGGGCACCATGAGCGCGCCGGTTTCCGCTGCCATTGCGATGGCGTGTTCGCGGCTGGCCTGGAAGTCGTCGCCGTGTTCGATCAGCGTGGCACCCAAGCTGCGCATGGCGGCGTTCTTTTCAGTGGAGTTGCCGTGGGGCACGACGATGGTGCAGGGCACGCCGTGGGCGCGTGCGGCCCAGGCCACGCTCTGGCCGTGGTTGCCCCGCGTGGCGCTGATGACGGCGCGGGGCATCTGGCCCTGGCGTTTCAGTGCGTCGAAGTAGGTGAGGCCGCCGCGGATCTTGAAGGCACCCACGGGGGTGTGGTTTTCGTGCTTGACCCAGCAGACCGTGCCCAGGCGCTGGCTCAAGGTCGCCCAGCGGTACTGGGGCGTGGGCGCGAAGGCGCGGTACACCACCTCGGCGGCCGCTTCGATGTCTGGCAGGGTGGGCAACATGGGGTCAGGGGTGTGAATGCAAGGTGGCTTCGCCACGGGGGGTGTGTATGTCGGCACGCAGACTGGCGGCGCCGGCCTGCACCCTGGCGGTGTTCAGGCCGATGGTGGTCAACGCACGCTGGAGCACTTCCGCTTGCGGGTGGCGCAGACACAGCGCGTTCAGCCGCAGGCCGCTGGGTGGCATGGTGCGCGCCGGGTGCTGCTCACCCCATTCGATGAGCGTGGGCAGGCAACCATCGAGCAGGCGTTGGCCGTCGTCGCGCACGCTCAGGCGCCATTGCAACAAGCCGGTGGGGGTGGGGCGCGACGCGGCGATGGCGGGGCCACGCTCCAGGCCGAATTCGGACCAAGCCGCCAGCGCAGCGCTCAGGTCGGGCACGCGCGCCACCCAGTGGATGAGCTGCGGGCCGTTGGCCAACAGGTTGTGTTGCAGGGCCGTGTCATCCAGGTCGAACCAGCGTTTGAGCGGTGCCGCGCGGGTGGGCGTGGCGGCCGGGTCGATGGCGATGATCTCCAGATAAGCGGGCGGGTCTTGTTCCGGGCCGTCCAGCCGCAGCAGCCGGTTGTGGGTGCCGAACAGCGGGTGCGCGCCACCCGGCCCAGGGGTGACGCCCAGCGTCTGTTCGCACCAGGCCACCCCGTCGGCCAGTGTGGCGGCGGCCACCACCAGGTGGTCGAGTGCGGCGGCGGGTGGGCTCACAGCGTTACCTGCCCGCTGACGCAGCTCACGCTCTCGCCGCCCACCCAGATGCTGCCCTCGTCGTCGCGCTCGATGTGTACCCGCCCCGCACGGCCCAGCGCCGTGCCCTGCGCGGCCACGTAGCGTGCCGGGGCCAGTCCTGCGCCCATGAGCCACTGCGCGAGTGCGGCGTTCAGGCTGCCGGTGACCGGGTCTTCGGCCATGCCGTTGTTGCCGGGGAAAAATGCGCGCACTTCGAAATCGGTGTCAGCGCCCGGGGCTTGGGGCGCGGTCACGCCCACCTTGCCACGCGGGCCCACCACCCCCACGTCCAGACCGGCCAGCACGGCACCATCGGGCTTGAGGGAAAGCACCTGCTCAGCCGAACGCAACATCACACCGCGCCAGTTGGGGCCGTTGTCGCACCAGGCGTGCGCCACGATGGCCTCGCGCGCCAAGCCCAGGCCACGTGCGATCAGCGCCACGTCGGCTTCAGGCAGCGGGCCGCTCTTGAGCAAGGGCGGCGCGGCAAAGGCCAGGCGTTGCCCGTCGCGGCGGATCTTCACCAGGCCCACGCCACATTCCTGCACGATGTGTTTGCCCTGGGGCTGTCCGCCCGCCAACAGCCAGGCGTGGCAGGTGCCCAGGGTGGGGTGGCCGGCAAAGGGCAGCTCGCGGCCGGGGCAGAAGATGCGCACTTTGTAGTCGGCGCCCGGCTGTGTGGGCGGCAGCACAAAGGTGCATTCCGACAGGTTGGTCCAGTTGGTGAAGGCCTGCATGGCCTCGGTGCTCAAGCCGCTGCCGTCCAGCACCACGGCCAGCGGGTTGCCCAGGTAGGGGGTGGCGGTGAAGACGTCAACTTGTTGGAACGGGCGTGTTGTCATGACAACTCCAGATGCAAGACGGTGGCGGCCGGGCGCTCGCACATGCGCGCGTACCAGGCCTCGATGTGGGGATAGGGTGGGCGGGGCTGCGGCAGGCCCCACCAGCGGTGGATTTCGCAGGCGATCGGGATGTCGGCCATCGTGAAGGACTCGCCGGCCATATGGGCGTGATGTGCGAGGTGGGTGTCGAGCTGGGCCAGCAGGGGCTCGGTGGCGGCCACCGAGGCGGCGATGGCCGCCATGTCGCGCCGTTCGGGTGGGGTGCGTATCCACTGCACAAATGCGGCCCCACCGGCGCGGTTCAGCGTGGTCTGTTGCCAGTCCATCCAACGCTCGGCATCGAAGCGCTGACGCAGGTCGCAGGGGTACAGCGGGCCGGGCGCGTAACGTGCCAGCACGTAGCGCACGATTGCGTTGGACTCCCACAGCGTGAAGTCGCCGTCTTGCAGCGTGGGCACCAGCGCGTTGGGGTTGAGGGCCTGGTAGGCGGGCGTGTTCACCACGCCGTGGGCCAAACCGGCGTCCAGGCGCTCAAACGGTAGGGCAGCTTCCTGCAAGGCCCAGACGGCTTTGCGCACGTTGATGGAAGACAAACGTCCCCACAGGCGAAGGGGGGCGTGGTTCATGCGAGGGTCTCGTGATGGGCGGGGGTGTGCCGCGCCGCGCGCTGCCAGGGGCGCTGGCCCAGCCACAGCAGCGCACCCGGCAGTTGCAGCACCAAGGCCAGGCACCAGGCCGCGCGGTAGGCGGCTTGAGGGTAGCTGCCGTCGCTGGCGGGCGTCCATTGCCCAATCACGCCGCCCAGGCCCCACTGCAGGCCAAAGGCCGCCAGAAAGATCAGCAGGTTGAAGCTGGTGCTGGCACGGCCGGTCAGTTGGGGTGGCAGGGTTTGCGCGACGATGGCGTAGTTCATGGCGCAGGCGGTGCCCGTCACGCTCAAGGCCACCGCCAGCACCGTGGCCGAGCCCGGTGATTGCGGCAGCAGCATGAGGCCCTGGCAGATCAGAAAGGCCCACATGCCCAGGCCACACACGGTGACCGGCCGCACGCGGTGGCGCTGCAAGCGGTCGGTCAGCCCGCCCCAAGCCAGCGATCCGGCGACCATGCCCGCCGCGCCCCAAAACAACACCTGTGCGGCGTCGCCGCGCGAGAGGTGACCCACGTCACGCAGCCAGGGGCCCAGCCACAGACCCTGGATGGCCATGTAGGCGCCATTGGCCATCAAGGTGCACGCGGCGGCACGCCAGAACGCGCCGTTGCAGTAAATGTGGCCCACCGAGCGCACCATGTCGCTCAGCCGCGTGTCCGATGGGCTGGCTGTGTGTTCGGGCACGCGCACCGCGATCAGCACCGCCACCGCCAGCGCGCCGGCCGCGATGCCCACAAAGCCCGCGCGCCAGCCCACGGTGTCGATGGCCCATTGCATGGGGGCGGTGGACGCCATGGCACCCAGTCCGCCCACGGCCAGCAACACGGCGGTGGACAGCGGCAGCCGGTGCGCCGGCAACCACAACGAGCTGGCTTTGATGGCGGCCATCAGCGAGGCCGACACGCCCAGGCCGATCAGCGCCCGCGCCACCAGCAAGCCCTCGAAGCTCTGAGCGCGGGCGAACAGCAGCCCGCCCAGCGCCGCCACACACAACATGGGCAGCTGCACCCGGCGCGGGCCGTAGCGGTCCAGCGCCATGCCCACGGGCAGTTGTGCCAGCGCAAATGCGCCCATGTAGGCACCGGTCAGCAGGCCCAGGCCGCTGGCGTCCAGACCGATGTCACGCACCAGGTCGGGGTAGACCACGGTGTTGACGTTGCGGTAAAGGTAGGAGACGAAATGTGCGAGCGAGAACGGCAGCAACACACCCAGCAGCACTTCCGCCAGCGCCAATGGGCGTGTGGGACGGGCGTCGGGGCGTGTGGCAGCCGGCGGACTCATGGCCGTTGTTGCATTTGGCGAATGGCGGTGGCCAGCGCGGCAATGCCGGTGTGAATCTGTTCTTCGCTCGCGGTGACGAAGGACAGGCGGATGCTGCGGGCATCGGCGTGGTCGGCGTAGAAAGCGGCGCCGGGCACAAAGGCCACGTTGTGTTCCACCGCCAGGGGCAGCAGTTGCACCGCGTCCACCCCGGCGGGCAGGCGGCCCCAGAGGAACATGCCGCCATCGGGTGCGTTCCATTCCAGCAGGCCGGTGCAGTGCTCGCTCAACGCGGTCAGCATGGCTTGGCACTGGCGCTTGTAGAGCGCGCGGATGGTGGGCACATGGCGGTCGATGAAACCATCTTTCAACACCTCGGCCACGATGCGTTGGTTGAAGCTGGGCGTGTGCAGGTCGGCCGCCTGTTTGGCTTGCAGCAGTTTGGGCATCACGGCCTTGGGCGCCACGATGAAGCCCAGGCGCAGGCCGGGCGCGAGGATTTTGGAGAAGGAGCCGAGGTACACGCTGTTGTCGGGTTCGTACGACGACAGGGCGGGCGGTGGCGGGGTGTCGAACCACAGGTCGCCATAGGGGTTGTCTTCCACCAGCGGCACGCCGGCAGCCGCAGCCGCCTTGGCCAGCGCCACGCGCCGCTCGGCACTCATGGTGCGGCCGGTGGGGTTCTGGAAGTTGGGCAGCACGTACATGAAGCGTGCGGCCGGCGCCTTGGCGCTGAAGTCGGCCACGTCCACACCTTCGGCGTCGCTGTTCACGCTCACAAATTCAGGCTCCATGGGCGTGAAGGCCTGCAAGGCGCCCAGGTAGGTGGGCGTTTCCACCAGCACGCGGCTGCCCGTGTCGATCAGCACCTTGGCGATCAGGTCCAGGCCCTGCTGCGAGCCGGTGGTGATCAGCACCTGATCGGGATGGATGGCCATGCCCAGCTTTTTCAAATCGTTCGCCACCCAGTCGCGCAGCGGGCCGTAGCCTTCGCTGGACGAGTACTGAAGCGCGGCGCGGCCGTCTTGCGCAAACACGCGCGCAGTGGCTTCGGCCATGGCTTCGATGGGGAAGGTGCTGGGCGAGGGCAGACCGCCCGCAAAACTGATGATGCCCGGCTTCTCGGTCACCTTGAGGATCTCGCGGATCACGGAAGGGTTCATCTTGTGGGCGCGTTGCGCCAGGGTCCAGCTCATGTGGGGCTCCTCTTTGTGTGTTCAGGGGTGGAAATGGGGTGAGGTGTGTTGACTGGCATGCGTTTGCCGATGAACACGGTGGCCACGACGGCCAGCCCGAAGGCGACCGTGGTGAAGTCCAGCGATTCTCCCAGCAGTGGCACGGCGAACAGCATGGACAAAAAAGGTTGGGCCAGTTGCACCTGGCTCACGCGCACCGTGCCGCCCAAGGCCAGGCCACGGTACCAGGCAAAAAAGCCCAGCCACATGGAAAACACCGCCACGTAGGCGAAACCACCCCAGGCACTGGACGGCAGGGGCTGTGCAGGCCAGGACCACAAGGCCAGCGGCAGCGTCACCGGCAGGGCCAGCAGCAAGGCCCAGCAGATCACCTGTTCGGCCGGTATGTGTTGCGACAGACGGGCGCCGTAGCCGTAGCCAACCGCCGCACAGGCCATGGCGCCCAAGAGCAGCTGGTCCGCCGGGTGCAGGTGCAGGCCTGCCTGGCCGGAGTGCAGCAGGGCAAAGGCCACCACCAGCGCGCTGCCGGCCACGGCGCAGGCCCAGAAGCCCAATGAAGGGCGCTGGCGGTGCAGCAGCGCGCCCACGGTGGCCGTGGCCAGGGGCAACACCCCCACGATCACGCTGGCGTGCACCGCCTGCACCTGGCGCATGGCGATGGAGGTGAGCAGCGGAAAGCCCAGCACCACGCCAAACGCCGTCATGGCCAGGGCCGGCCAGTGCTGCCGGTGGGGCCACGGCGCACGCGCCCACAACAGCCAGGCGGCCGACAGCGCCGCCGCCGCCACCGCCCGCCCCATGGCCACGAACAGGCCCGACATCAGTGGGGCGTCGGTGGTGCCCACGGCCAGGCGGGTGAACGGCTGGGTGAGCGCAAAAATGGCCACGCCCACAAAACCCAGCCACATGCCGCGGCGCTGCGCGCGGGTGCCGGTGGTGTCGTGATTGGTGGGTGTCATGCGCGCGCCTTGGTGGCGTGACGCCACAGGCCGAAAGGCTGGGTGGAGGGTGTCAGCGGGGCAGCGCATGTGGGCCGAGTCATGGGCAACAATGTACCGTCTTGCCCATTACAGTATCAGTACAAATAAGGGTTCACGCCAGATTGCTGTGCTGGTTTTCCTGGTAATACAGAGAAGGGCCGGCCATCTCGAGTGGAGAGCGGGCAACGCGCAATGATGCACTGGATATCAACGGGCGGGCATTGCGTCGCTGGATTGGCCGACCCACTGACCCGGGCCGTCAACCAGTACCCGATCAATTTTTTTCACCGCGGGCGCGGCTGCGATCAGTGGCTGGCTGCCATCCACACCACTGTGCTCACCAACACCAAGGCCATGGCCCGGTTGAACCACAGCAGCCGGCGGCCTGATGCGAGCCAGCCGCGCAACAGCGCCCCGGCGCTGGCGTACAAGAAATTGCTCACGAACGCGTAGGCCAGCATGACGGGCAGCACCACGGCCATGCGGGCCAACGCGTCGTCGCGCCCCGCGATCCACCCGGCCACGATGGTCAGCGCCAGCATCCAAGCCTTGACGTTGACAAACTGCAATGCCGCGCCCTGCCAGAACCCCACGGTCAGCGCCCCACTCTGGGCCGAGCCCAGTTTGCTGCTTTGGCTCAGTTTGAAGGCCAACCACAACAGGTAGGCCAGGCCGGCCCATTGCAAGGCCAAACGCAAGGTGGGCCATGCCAACAACAGGGTGCCCAGGCCCGCCGCGCTCAAGATCAACAACGCCCCCCAGCCCACCGGGACCGCCAAGACAAACGGCAGGGCGCCGCGCAGCCCACGGTTGGCCGCCAGCGCGGTGGACAAGGTGGTGTTGGGGCCGGGCGTGAAGCTCATGGCGGTGGCCAGGGCCAGCAGTGCGGTGAATTCTTGCCACGTCATGCGCAGGACTGTAAGCGACCGATGGTGGGCCCGTCGGCGGTGGCGCGTTGGAGCATGGGTTGACTCAGATGCCGAGGTCCTTTTCCGTTTCAACTTTGTTGACAAATAGGTGGGCAAACCCTATTCTTAACAAAAATTAAAAATTGACAGGGGGGATCGTATGCTGTCACGCATATCACGCGAGGGTTTGTGCGCCCTCGCTCCCGAAGTTCTCGGGTGTATCCGGCGGGTGCGCTCTCACCTGCTTTTGTATGGTTTTGGCGATAGCGCTTGGACGATCTCGGCACTGCTTCGAGATCATTTTTGTCAATCCCGTACCGATCTAGCTTCACAATTGTTTGGGTTTTCGCTGACCGGGCGTGAGCGTGTCTCAGGTACGATCTCAAACGTCAATTCTAAACCTGTGTTGTTTTGGCATTTTTGGCCAAACGGGTGGTTGAGTGTGGGGATTTCGCCCAAGTCTCGCGGTCAGGCGTCGCTGCTTGGTGTGGGGTAAGTGCAAAGTCCGGGGTTAAAAAAATTACAAGTCAGGGAGTTTTATGAAACAAATCAATCGGTGGGTCGCCCGTGGTGGGCGTTGGGTGTTGGCGGCTACCGCAGCGGTGGTCCTGGGCGGATGTGCTGGTGGGAAGCTGCACGGCCCCGCAGGGTCCTTTGCCGAGCTCCAGCCAACCCAGGCCAACGAGGCCATCCTGGTTTTCTTCCGCGAGTCAGGCACCGAGGGCCGCGTGCCTTTGGTTCTGGCCAACGACCGTGTGGTGGGATCGTTGCTGGCCGGCCGATACGCACAGGCCCGCGTGTGTGCTGGCGCCTTCATGGCAGGCTCCGCAGACCGTGCCGACGTGGTGGGTGTGCCCCAGTACCAACCTGTGACGGTGCAGGCCGGACAAGCCGTCTATCTGCAAGTGATGGAGGGCGCCCAAGGGCAGTTCGAGCTCAAGCCGCTGGATGCGGCTCTGGCGCGCGAGCGTCTGAGCAAACTGCAAGCCGCGTCTCACATCATCAACCGTCACGTGCCCGATTGCACCCCAAAAGTGGTGTCTGCGGTGGCTCCGGTGGTGGTGCCTAAGGTGGTTCCCGCTGCGCCAGTGCCCACTGTGCCGGTGCTGCTCAAGCGGGTTGAGCTGGGCGCCGATGCGCTGTTCCGTTTTGATCGCTCTGGCACCGACGACATGTTGCCCCAGGGCCGTGCTGCGCTGGTCAAACTGGTCGATGACATCCAGCGCCACGACGTGGCGGTCGAGCGGCTGCGCCTGACGGGCCACACCGATCGTCTGGGCACGGACGCCTACAACAACCGCCTGTCACAGCAGCGCGCCGCCACGGTGGGCGACTTCCTTCGTCGCGCAGGCCTGACCATGCCCATGGAGGCTGTTGGCAAGGGAGAGCAGGAGCCCATTGCCACCGGATGCGTCGGCGAAAAGGCCACCCCGGCATTGGTCGCCTGTCTGCAGCCAGACCGCCGGGTGTCGATCGATCTGATCGGGTCGGCGCCTGTGTCTGCCTCCATTGTTGCACCGGCACGGTGATGTGAGTGTGATAGCGCCGTCTGGCGCTGCGGCCACCTTCCGGGTGCGGGAGTTGTGAGCAAAGCGATGTGTAGCGACGAGTGGCCTGTGAGTGCAACGGCACACGGGCAAAAGAAAAATAAGTCAATCAGGGAAGAATCATGAACAAAGAAATTCAATTGCTGGTCAACAGCGTCGAAGGCGAGCGCCAGACGATGGTTGTTCAACCGGGCGCGGGCAAGGCGGGCAAGCCGTTGGTCATCAAGGCGCAGGCCAACGTCACCTACGAACTCAAAGACGTTGTCAAGGGTGTCGCACCTGACCAGGTGCTGGTGCGCCGCAAAGGCAAAAACCTCGAAATCGTGCTCGACGTCGAGGGCAAAGAAGAAGAGGCGCAAGCGGCGGCCGATATCGTTGTCGAGGACTACTTCGACGCCGAAGGCTCGCGCCTGGTGGGAGTGGCCGAAGACGGCAACTACTACACCTACGTGCCCCAGGAGGGGACGGCTGACCTCCTGTCGTGGAACATGGACGACGCCGACTATTCGTATCACAGCCTGGGGTACAGCGATGCCAGCGCGGTGGCGTGGTGGCCGTTGTTGGGCTTGTTGGCGCTCGGCGGCGTTGGCGGCGGAGGCGTGGTTGCCGCAGCGTCCACTCGAAAGCCACCGGTGGTGGTCATCACCGAAGATGCCAACAACGACGGCAAGATCAGCGAAGCCGAACTGAATGGGCAAATTGACGTGCGCGTCACCTTGCCCGACGACGTCAAAGTCGGTGAGACCCTGGTGGTGACCGACAACCATGGCCACAGCGAGCAAGTTGTGTTGACCCAACCCGACATCGACGCAGGGGGGGTCGACGTGACGTTCCCTCCTCCCGGTAAGGGAGAAGTCATTGTGGTCGAAGCTGTCATCCTGCCCACCGACGGCGGCAGCACGCCCACAGGCCAAGACAAAGCGGTCATGCCCCCCGTCGAGGTTGATGAAATTCCCGTGGAGCCACCACCTCCGGCTCCTGCTCCGGCTCCGGCACCAGCACCAGCACCAGCACCTGCACCTGCACCTGCACCTGCACCTGCACCTGCACCTGCACCTGCACCGGAGCCGTCGGCTCCGGTGGTGACGGTGAGCGCCCCGGACAACACCCCAGACACGACGCCCACGATCACGGGCACGACCGACGTGCCCCCAGGCAGCACGGTGACGGTGGTGGTGACGGACAACGGAGGGAACACCCAGACGCTGACGGGCACGGTGCAGCCTGACGGCAGCTACAGCGTCACGCCCACGACCCCGCTGGTCGAAGGCCCGTACACGGCCGAAGCCTCGGTGACGGACCCGGCGGGCAACCCGGCCAACGCCATCGACCCTGGCAGTATCGACACACCTGCCAAAGTGATCAGCGGCACCAGTGGCACGGGTGTGGAAGACGGCACCCCGATCACGGGCACCCTGACGGCCACCGACCCGGACGGTCTGAGTGATGGCAGCGTGTACAGCGTGAGCGGCAACCCGACCCACGGCACGGCCAGCATCGACCCGGTCAGTGGCGAGTGGACCTACA
>NZ_JBHTBZ010000054.1:0-5635 GCF_042665235.1 Hydrogenophaga defluvii
GGGCGTTTGGTCTTTATAAGAGCCTGACGATGACCTACTTTCACACGGGAATCCGCACTATCATCGGCGCTAAGTCGTTTCACTGTCCTGTTCGGGATGGGAAGGAGTGGTACCAACTTGCTATGGTCGTCAGGCATAACGGGTTGCCGCACTGAGCACATGCTCAGCACAGCGAATTCATAGAGTCTTATCAGCTTTTTCGATTGCGCTACGTCTATTCACTTGAATGCGTGCATAAGAACAGTTGGATTCAACTGTGTTCAGACACTCATCTTTGATCGATTTTTGATCAAAGTTATAGGGTCAAGCCGCACGAGCAATTAGTACTGGTTAGCTTAACGCATTACTGCGCTTCCACACCCAGCCTATCAACGTCCTGGTCTTGAACGACTCTTTAGGGGGCTCAAGGCCCCGGCAGATCTCATCTTGGAACGAGTTTCCCGCTTAGATGCTTTCAGCGGTTATCTCTTCCGCACTTAGCTACCCGGCAATGCCACTGGCGTGACAACCGGTACACCAGAGGTGCGTCCACTCCGGTCCTCTCGTACTAGGAGCAGGCTTCCTCAAATCTGCAGCGCCCACGGAAGATAGGGACCAAACTGTCTCACGACGTTTTAAACCCAGCTCACGTACCTCTTTAAATGGCGAACAGCCATACCCTTGGGACCGGCTACAGCCCCAGGATGAGATGAGCCGACATCGAGGTGCCAAACACCGCCGTCGATATGAACTCTTGGGCGGTATCAGCCTGTTATCCCCAGAGTACCTTTTATCCGTTGAGCGATGGCCCTTCCATACAGAACCACCGGATCACTATGTCCTGCTTTCGCATCTGCTCGACTTGTCAGTCTCGCAGTTAAGCACGCTTATGCCATTGCACTATCGTCACGATGTCCGACCGTAACTAGCGTACCTTCGAACTCCTCCGTTACGCTTTGGGAGGAGACCGCCCCAGTCAAACTGCCTACCATGCACGGTCCCCGATCCAGATAATGGACCTAGGTTAGAACCTCAAACACACCAGGGTGGTATTTCAACGTTGGCTCCATGCGATCTAGCGACCGCACTTCAAAGCCTCCCACCTATCCTACACAGATCTGTTCAAAGTCCAATACAAAGCTACAGTAAAGGTTCATGGGGTCTTTCCGTCTTTCCGCGGGGAGATTGCATCATCACAAACATTTCAACTTCGCTGAGTCTCAGGAGGAGACAGTGTGGCCATCGTTACGCCATTCGTGCAGGTCGGAACTTACCCGACAAGGAATTTCGCTACCTTAGGACCGTTATAGTTACGGCCGCCGTTTACTGGGACTTCGATCAAGAGCTTGCACCCCATCAATTAATCTTCCAGCACCGGGCAGGCGTCACACCCTATACGTCCACTTTCGTGTTTGCAGAGTGCTGTGTTTTTAATAAACAGTCGCAGCCACCTATTTTTTGCAACCCATTCGTGCTCAGATGTTCTCATCACACTACTAGGGCACACCTTCTTCCGAAGTTACGGTGTCAATTTGCCGAGTTCCTTCTCCTGAGTTCTCTCAAGCGCCTTAGAATACTCATCTCGCGCACCAGTGTCGGTTTGCGGTACGGTCGTTGTTAGCTGAAGCTTAGTGGCTTTTCCTGGGACCTCGTTCAGTTACTTCAAGAGCAAGCTCTCTCGATCGACAGCCTCGGTATATGTGCGCCGGATTTGCCTAACGCACGCCTACTTCTGTCTAAACCGGCACTTCCAACCGCCGGATAACCTATTAAGATCCGTCCCCACATCGCACTAACAATCGGTACAGGAATATTGACCTGTTTCCCATCAGCTACGCATCTCTGCCTCGCCTTAGGGGCCGACTCACCCTACGCCGATGAACGTTGCGTAGGAAACCTTGCGCTTACGGCGAGCGGGCTTTTCACCCGCTTTAACGCTACTCATGTCAGCATTCGCACTTCTGATACCTCCAGCATCCTTTACAAGACACCTTCACAGGCTTACAGAACGCTCTCCTACCACTCACAGTAAACTGTGAATCCGCAGCTTCGGTAACTGGCTTGAGCCCCGTTACATCTTCCGCGCAGGACGACTCGATCAGTGAGCTATTACGCTTTCTTTAAATGATGGCTGCTTCTAAGCCAACATCCTGACTGTTTTAGCCTTCCCACTTCGTTTCCCACTTAGCCAATTTTAGGGACCTTAGCTGGCGGTCTGGGTTGTTTCCCTCTTGAGTCCGGACGTTAGCACCCGGTGCTCTGTCTCCCGCGCTGTACTCTTCGGTATTCGGAGTTTGCCTTGGTTTGGTAAGTCGCCATGACCCCCTAGCCAAAACAGTGCTCTACCCCCGAAGGTAATACGCGAGGCACTACCTAAATAGTTTTCGGAGAGAACCAGCTATTTCCAAGTTTGTTTAGCCTTTCACCCCTATCCACAGCTCATCCGCTAGTTTTGCAACACTAGTCGGTTCGGACCTCCAGTACCTGTTACGGCACCTTCATCCTGGCCATGGATAGATCACTTGGTTTCGGGTCTACACCCAGCGACTGAATCGCCCTATTCGGACTCGGTTTCCCTACGCCTTCCCTATTCGGTTAAGCTTGCCACTGAATGTAAGTCGCTGACCCATTATACAAAAGGTACGCCGTCACCCCTTTCGAGGCTCCGACTTTTTGTAAGCATGCGGTTTCAGGATCTATTTCACTCCCCTCCCGGGGTTCTTTTCGCCTTTCCCTCACGGTACTTGTTCACTATCGGTCGATGATGAGTATTTAGCCTTGGAGGATGGTCCCCCCATATTCAGACAGGATTTCTCGTGTCCCGCCCTACTTTTCGCTAGCTCAGTACCACACGTCTCTTTTCACGTACGGGGCTATCACCCGCTGTGGCCGGCCTTTCCATGCCGTTCCGTTAAGTGTCGTGCTATCACTAGCAGGCTTCTCCGATTTCGCTCGCCACTACTTTCGGAATCTCGGTTGATGTCTTTTCCTCGAGCTACTGAGATGTTTCAGTTCACCCGGTTCGCCTCGCACACCTATGTATTCAGTGTGCGATACCTTTCGGTGGGTTTCCCCATTCGGAAATCTCCGGATCAAAGCTAATTTGCCAGCTCCCCGAAGCTTATCGCAGGCTATCACGTCCTTCGTCGCCTATCATCGCCAAGGCATCCACCACATGCTCTTATTCACTTGACCCTATAACTTTGACCTCTCACCAGGCAAGCCCAGCAAGAAGCAAAATCACATCAAGGAATGTCTGTCAGGTCTTTCACCTGACGCGTTATGCCGCATTCAAATTCGCATCTAGCGATACGTTGAATATTCGTTGACGCAATCAAAAAATTGTTGCTGGCGGCACGGCGCACACTAAACCTTTACGAATGTGTGCTTTCCACCAGCAACGCTGATTCGACTCTATGAATTTTTAAAGAACAGCCGAGAACCTTTCGGTTCATCTTGTTGAAACCAATCAACATCAAAATACCCTGTAGCAGGACATTTTGATTTTGATTGAACACCATCAACGGTGACGATAAGTGGTGGAGGATGACGGGATCGAACCGACGACCCCCTGCTTGCAAAGCAGGTGCTCTCCCAGCTGAGCTAATCCCCCAGGATTCGAATGCGCTCATTGGAGGGGATGGTGGGTCTGGTTGGTCTCGAACCAACGACCCCCGCCTTATCAAGACGGTGCTCTAACCAACTGAGCTACAGACCCAAGCCGGTCGCGTTAAACACCCATTTTCATGAGCGCCGTTGGCGACAACCTTCCAACAACCGATAAGTGTGGGCGCAAGAACTTGACTTGACCTGATTTTTCCAGAAAGGAGGTGATCCAGCCGCACCTTCCGATACGGCTACCTTGTTACGACTTCACCCCAGTCACGAACCCCGCCGTGGTAATCGCCCTCCTTGCGGTTAGGCTAACTACTTCTGGCGAGACCCGCTCCCATGGTGTGACGGGCGGTGTGTACAAGACCCGGGAACGTATTCACCGTGACATGCTGATCCACGATTACTAGCGATTCCGACTTCACGCAGTCGAGTTGCAGACTGCGATCCGGACTACGACTGGCTTTATGGGATTAGCTCCCCCTCGCGGGTTGGCAACCCTTTGTACCAGCCATTGTATGACGTGTGTAGCCCCACCTATAAGGGCCATGAGGACTTGACGTCATCCCCACCTTCCTCCGGTTTGTCACCGGCAGTCTCATTAGAGTGCCCTTTCGTAGCAACTAATGACAAGGGTTGCGCTCGTTGCGGGACTTAACCCAACATCTCACGACACGAGCTGACGACAGCCATGCAGCACCTGTGTTACGGCTCTCTTTCGAGCACCAAACCATCTCTGGTAAGTTCCGTACATGTCAAAGGTGGGTAAGGTTTTTCGCGTTGCATCGAATTAAACCACATCATCCACCGCTTGTGCGGGTCCCCGTCAATTCCTTTGAGTTTCAACCTTGCGGCCGTACTCCCCAGGCGGTCAACTTCACGCGTTAGCTTCGTTACTGAGTCAGAAGAGACCCAACAACCAGTTGACATCGTTTAGGGCGTGGACTACCAGGGTATCTAATCCTGTTTGCTCCCCACGCTTTCGTGCATGAGCGTCAGTGCAGGCCCAGGGGATTGCCTTCGCCATCGGTGTTCCTCCGCATATCTACGCATTTCACTGCTACACGCGGAATTCCATCCCCCTCTGCCGCACTCCAGCTTTGCAGTCACAAGCGCCATTCCCAGGTTGAGCCCGGGGATTTCACGCCTGTCTTACAAAACCGCCTGCGCACGCTTTACGCCCAGTAATTCCGATTAACGCTTGCACCCTACGTATTACCGCGGCTGCTGGCACGTAGTTAGCCGGTGCTTATTCTTACGGTACCGTCATTAGCCCCAGGTATTAACCAGAGCCGTTTCGTTCCGTACAAAAGCAGTTTACAACCCGAAGGCCTTCTTCCTGCACGCGGCATTGCTGGATCAGGCTTGCGCCCATTGTCCAAAATTCCCCACTGCTGCCTCCCGTAGGAGTCTGGGCCGTGTCTCAGTCCCAGTGTGGCTGGTCGTCCTCTCAGACCAGCTACAGATCGTTGGCTTGGTGAGCCTTTACCCCACCAACTACCTAATCTGACATCGGCCGCTCCAATCGCGCGAGGCCTTACGGTCCCCCGCTTTCATCCATAGATCGTATGCGGTATTAGCGCAGCTTTCGCTGCGTTATCCCCCACGACTGGGCACGTTCCGATGCATTACTCACCCGTTCGCCACTCGTCAGCACCTTGCGGCCTGTTACCGTTCGACTTGCATGTGTAAAGCATGCCGCCAGCGTTCAATCTGAGCCAGGATCAAACTCTTTAGTTCGATCTTGAATTTTTTGCCCAACCTGTCACCAGGTCAGACCACTCATAAAACGGAATTGAGAAGATCATCACATTTCTGCGATATTTCATCTCTTACTATTCCATGAGCGTTTGTGATTCCGAAGAATCTGCAGGCAACTCGTCGCCTTCAAACGCCCACGCTTATCGGCTGTAGTTTGTTAATGAACCACAACTCAGAACACCCAAGCAGGCCTCTCAGCACCACTCGTCATCCTTCGTTTTCTTAGCACCGCCGCGATCAGCAGAGCCTCGTATTATGACACAGTTTTTGGTCAGTCGTCAAA
>NZ_JBHTBZ010000055.1:0-55795 GCF_042665235.1 Hydrogenophaga defluvii
TGTCCACACCCGTGCCGTCCGACTTCACCCGGACCTTCACGTTGTAGTCCACCACGCGTTTGACGGGGACCAAGACTTTCATACCTGCGGCTCCTGAAAGGTTGTAAAAAAAACGTGCCAACGAATTTACGTTTACGTCAACGTCAACTTCGTCTTCGATTGTAGAACGAGATCAGCAGAAAAAACGAACGACCGTGCTTTTTTATGGATTATACGGGTGGAGCGCCTTTGGCAACGTGCATGACACGTTGCGGAAACGGTATTTCAATGCCATGGCTCCGGAAAGACTTGAGGATGGCGCGGTTGATCTCCGACTTGAGGTTGTTCTGGCCATTTTCGGGGTCGGCCAACCAGTAGCCAACCGTGAACTCCAGCCCATCGGCGCCAAACGCGGTCATGGCCACCGAGGGGCCTGGGTCTTGGAGCACACGGGGCGACGCCCCTGCCGCCTCCAGCAGCAGGCGAGTCACCAGCTCCACGTCGCTGTCGTAGGCCACCGACACCACGGTGGACTGCCACACCTTGGGATCGGCCAGCGACAGATTCTCCACCCGGCTGGTGATGAGGGTTTCATTGGGCACGATGGCTTCACGCCCGGCCAGCGAGCGGATCACGGTGTAACGGGCATTGATGTCCGTGATGCGGCCCTCGAACGTGTCCACCCGCACAATGTCGCCAATGCGCATGCTGCGCTCGGCCAGGATCACAAATCCGCTGACGTAGTTGGCCGCCAGCCGCTGCAGGCCCAGACCAATACCCACACCGACCGCGCCACCCAGCACCGACAGAGCAGTCAGGTCGATGCCAACAGCAGACAGCGCCACCAACAGGCCGACAAACATCAACAGCGCACGCGTGGCGTTGCTGATGGCCTTGCGCAGCGAGAGCTGGCCGCCCACTGCCGAACGCAGCAAACGCGCCTCGATGGCCGATGACACCCACAGGCTGAGAATCAGCACACCACCTGCGGTGATGGCACCTTCGATCACGTTGCGCAAACTGA
Organism: Hydrogenophaga defluvii; assembly: GCF_042665235.1. Lineage (NCBI taxonomy): Bacteria > Pseudomonadati > Pseudomonadota > Betaproteobacteria > Burkholderiales > Comamonadaceae > Hydrogenophaga > Hydrogenophaga defluvii. Next base: position 1,004 of record NZ_JBHTBZ010000055.1, read on the forward strand.
TCTGGCTGCTGCCCACCTTCCAGGAAATCTGGTCCATTTCGGCCAGCACCACGGGCAACAGGCCACTGACCCACAACACCATGGCCAGCCAGGCCACCCACGAAATGGTGCGCTCCACCGCGCGCACCCAGGCGGTTTCCTCAAAGGCAGCGCGCATCACCTTGACGCCCACGCGGATGACCACCAAGGACACCAGCACCGGGATCACCACCTTGAACGCCGCCAGCGGCGCCCACTTGAGCAGCAGCGCGCGCGCGATGTAGCTCAGGCCCAGCAACAGCGTGGGGAACAACACGCCGTCAAACAGGCTGCGACCAAACAGAATGGAGCGAGGGTCGATGCCGCCACCGAGGGAGCGTCGCAGCAGCGCCACCAGGCCCAAGGCCAACAACACACACAGCGCCAGCGCGGCGAGTTCGACCAGCACGCCGGGCTGGGAAAAGCCCTGCAGCCAGGCAGAAAAGTCGTCGATGGGGCGGGCGGACGTGGTACTGCTCATGCCTGACCCTCCTGGCCGGGCGCGACGGGACGCCATGCGGGGGCCCGCTTCTCGATGAAGGCGGCAACGCCCTCTTGCGCCACACCGTGCACCATGTTGCACGCCATGGTCTGACCGGCAAGCTGGTAGGCGGCTTCTATGCCGGTCTCGCGTTGCTGGTAGAACAGCGCCTTGCCCATGGCCACCGCCTCGCGGGGTTTGGACAGGATGGCGGCGACCAGGCGTTCGACCTCGGCATCCAGGCTGCCCATCGGCACCACCCGGTTCACCAGCCCGCGCGTTTTCGCTTCCGCCGCGCCGATGAAATCACCCGTCAGCAACATTTCCATGGCCTGTTTAGCGGGCATGTTGCGCACCAGCGGCACGCTGGGCGTGGCACAGAACAGGCCCACGTCGATGCCGTTCACACCGAAACTGGCCGTGTCGGCCGCGACCGCCAGGTCACACTGAGCCACCAGTTGGCAACCCGCCGCCGTGGCCAGGCCCTGCACCCGCGCAATCACAGGGACCGCGAGCTTCTGGATGGACAACATCACCCGGCTGCACTGGGCAAACAGGCGCTGGTAGTAGGCCAGTTCGGGCCGCGCACGCATTTCCTTGAGGTTGTGACCGGCGCAAAACGCTTTGCCGGCCGCCGCCAGCACCGCGACGCGGGCGCCCTCATCGCGAGCCACTTCGTCCAAGGCTTGTTGCAAAGCGCCCAGCATGGCCTCACTGAGCACGTTGTAGGCCTGCGGGGTGTGGAGCGTCAGGGTGTGCACGCCGCGTGGGTCACGGGCGTGCAGCAAGGGTGTGTCTGAAACAGGGACTTGGTTCATCCCCGAATTGTGAACCAAGGCCCATGACCTCCGGGTGACGCCGGGCGTCTCAGACGTCGGCCAGCACCCTCAGGTGCGCCTCCACGCTGCGCGCCAGGGCGCTGAGGTTGTAGCCCCCTTCGAGGCAGCTCACGATGCGGCCCTGGGCGTGCCGTTTGGCCACCTGCACCATGCGCTCGGTGATCCAGGTGTAGTCGTTCTCCACCAGTCCCATCTGCCCCATGTCGTCCTCCCGGTGGGCGTCAAAGCCGGCGCTGATGAAAATCATCTGCGGCCGGAAGGCCTCCAGCCGGGGCAGCCACATCATGTCGATCAGTTCGCGCACGTCCATACCACGCGTGTAGGCCGGCACAGGCAAATTGACCAGATTGGCCGCGTTCGAGTGTGTGCACTCCGGGTAGAACGGATGCTGGTAGAAGCTGCACATCAGGATGCGTTCATCGCCCGCCACGATGTCTTCGGTGCCGTTGCCGTGGTGCACGTCAAAATCGATGATAGCCACGCGCTTGAGCCCATGCCGCGCCAGTGCGTATTTGGCGGCAATCGCCACGTTGTTGAAAAAACAAAAGCCCATGGCCTTGTCATGGGTCGCGTGATGGCCGGGCGGGCGCACCGCACAGAACGCGTTCTCCAGCTCGCCAGCCATCACCGCGTCGGTGGCGTCAATGGCCGCACCCGCCGCCATCAACGCGGCCTCCCACGTGTGGCGGTTGATGGAGGTGTCCGGGTCGATGTTGGCGTGGGTGGGACCACCGGCCTGCATGTCCTCGATGAGGCGATCACTCAGCCCACGCAAGGCGGCCACGTGCATGCGGTCGTGCGCCAGTTCAACGTCCGACAGCGCCGCCGGGGTGGGCTCTCGGCGCTCCAGGGCGTGGTCCAAGCCCGTGATCAGCAGCCGATCTTCGATGGCGTCCAGGCGCTGGGGGCATTCGGGATGGCCCTCGCCCATCTCATGACGCCTGAACAGGGTGTGGGTGAAATATCCGGTCGGCTTCATGGCAACAAATTTCCGCTATGGTGCCGGCATGGACGACACACGCCGACAAATTCACGATCTGCTGGATCAGCTTAACACGGTCATCTTGGGCAAACCTGACCAGGTGCACGATGGCGTGGCCTGCCTGCTGGCGGGAGGCCACCTGCTGATCGAAGACGTGCCTGGGGTGGGCAAGACCACCCTGGCGCATGCCCTGGCCCGCTGCTTCGGCCTGCAGTTTTCGCGCGTGCAATTCACCGCCGACCTCATGCCCAGCGACCTCACCGGCGTGTCGATCTACGAACGCGAAAAACAGGGCTTTGTCTTCCACCCCGGCCCGGTGTTCGCCCAGGTGCTGCTGGCCGACGAAATCAACCGCGCCAGCCCCAAAACCCAAAGCGCCCTGCTCGAAGCCATGGAGGAAAAGCAGGTGACGGTGGAAGGCGAAACCCGGCCCTTGCCTGAACCTTTTTTTGTGATCGCCACCCAAAACCCACACGACCAACTGGGCACCTATGCCCTGCCTGAGTCCCAGCTCGACCGGTTTCACATGCGCCTGTCGCTGGGTTACCCAGACCGGGCCGCAGAACGCGCGCTGTTGCGGGGCGAAGACCGGCGCGACATGCTGAGCACCCTGAAACCGTTGATGGATCTGGCTGGCCTGCGTGCGGCACAAAAGTCGGTGCTGGCGGTGCACACCGCCGATGCGGTGCTGAATTACCTGCAAGACCTGGTGGCCGCCACGCGCTCGGGGCGGTGGTTTGTGCAGGGCTTGAGCCCACGAGCCGCGCTGGCCGTGCTGAAAGCGGCCAAGGCCCAGGCCTGGCTGGACCAACGCGACTATGTGGCACCGGACGACATCACGGCCGTGTTGCCACAAACCATCGCCCACAGGCTGGTGGTGACCGGCGATGCCGGGCGGGGCCCGCAGGAGCAGGTGCGCGCCATGATCGCCGCAGTGGCATTGCCGTGACCAAGACCCCGGAGCGCCCCAGGCTGCGTGGCCGCCTCACGCGCTGGTTCATCAACCGGCTGCCACGCGCCGACCAACTGCGGTTGACCCACCGCAACGTCTACATTTTGCCCACGCGCGCCGGCCTGATGCTGGGGCTGACCCTCATGCTGCTGCTCGTGGGCAGCATCAATTACCAGCTCAACCTGGGCTACCTGCTCACCTTCTTGCTGCTGGGCTGCAGCGTGGTCGGCATGCACGTGTGCCACGGCAACCTGCGCGGCCTGCAGCTGCGGCTGGAGCCACCCGAGCCGTGTTTTGCCCGCCAGAATGCGGTCATCAACATCACCCTGGACAACCCGGGCCGCGCCCGCCATGGCATTGCGATGGGGGAGGCCGGCACCGATCACTGGAGTTGGACCGACGTGCCCGCCGAGGGCAGCGCCCGTGTGCAGGTAGGCTGGTCGCCGCCGAGTCGGGGGCGCCACCCGCTGCCGCGGCTCACGGCCCAGACCGGTTTTCCCCTAGGCACCTTCCGGGTTTGGACCTACTGGCGGCCGGCGGCGGAGCTGCTGGTCTACCCCGCGCCCGAGTCGCCCGCGCCGCCGCTGCCCCGCGGTGAACCTCGACCAGGTGGCGTGAACGCACGCCATGCGCACCGCAGCGGCGAATTCGACGGTGTGCGCAGCTACCGCCGGGGCGATCCGATGAAGACCGTGGCCTGGAAAAAAGCCGCGCAGGTGTGGGCCGCTGGCCGCGATGAACTGGTCAGCCGCGACCAGTCCGCCCACTTGCAAACGCATGAGCTGTGGCTGGACCCCGCACAGTGTGGCGGCGCGGACATCGAACACCGGCTGTCCCGCGTTTGCGCCTGGGTGCTGGCAGCCGAGCGGCTCGGGTTGGACTACGGTTTGCGGCTGCCCAGCCAAGAGATCCCACCCGACCAGGGCCCGGCCCACCAACGGCGTTGCCTGGAGGCACTCGCGCTGTGCTGAAGCCCCTCAACACCACATTGGCAGGCCTGCCACGCGAGGTGCGCGATACCCTGTTCCTGCTCGCCGTGATCGGTTGGGTGGTGCTCATGCAGGCCGCGCACATCCCACCGTGGTGCCTGGGCCTCACCGCCGCCCTGCTGGGCTGGCGCGCCTACCTCACCGTCCGACTGCGCCCCCTGCCCGGCCTGTGGACACGGGTGGCGCTGCTGGCGCTTGCGGTAGGCGCCACGTACGCCACCCACCGCACCATCCTGGGCCGCGACGCCGGGGTCACGCTCATCGTGGTGCTGCTGGCCCTCAAGACACTGGAGCTGCGCGCCCGCCGCGACGCTTTTGTGGTGTTTTTCTTGTCCTTTTTCACCCTGCTGACGCATTTTTTCTACTCGCAGTCCCTGCTGACTGCGGTGGGCATCCTGCTGGCGCTGTGGGGCCTGCTGACCGCGCTGGTCAACGCCCACATGCCGGTGGGTCACCCGCCGTTATGGTCGGCCGCGCGGCTGGCCGGTGGCATGGCCTTGCTGGGCGCGCCCATCATGCTGGTGCTGTTCATGTTGTTCCCACGCATGGCGCCACTGTGGGGCATTCCCAGCGATGGCATGACCGGGCGCAGCGGCCTGTCGCCCACCATGAGCGTGGGCAGCATCGCCTCGCTGGCGCTGGACGACAGCATCGTCATGCGCCTGCGCTTCGATGGCCGCCCCCCCCCACAACGCACCTTGTACTTCCGGGGGCCGGTGCTGAGCCGCTTTGATGGCCGCACCTGGCAACCCGCGGTCGATGGTCTGCTGCCCGGCCGAGGCATGCGTGCGCCCGTGACCACCCAGGGTTCGCCGGTGCGCTACCAAGTCACCCTGGAACCCAGCAACCGGCCCTGGCTGCTGGTATTGGACACCGCCACCGAGACCCCCACAGGGCCGAACCTGGGCCCACAAGACCTTGTCCGCACGCCCGACCTGCAATGGCTGCTGCGCCGGCCCGTGACCGACCTGCTGCGCTACGAGGCCCAGAGTTTTGTGGACTTTCAATACGGGCCGCAGCAGGCTGTGCTGGGCCTGCAAGAGCACGTGGACCTGCCACCGGGCTTCAACCCCCGCACCTTGGCGCTGGCACAAAGCCTGCGCCAGAACACACCCAGCGCCACGCCCCAGCAGTTGGTGGAGCAGGCCCTCGAACGCCTGCGCACCGGTGGCTACACCTACACGCTGGAGCCAGGCCTTTATGGCGAACACACGGCCGACGAATTCTGGTTCGATCGCAAGGCCGGCTTCTGCGAACACATCGCCTCCAGCTTTGTCGTCCTGATGCGCGCACTGGACATCCCGGCACGCATCGTGACCGGCTACCAAGGCGGCGAGGTCAACTCGGTGGACGGGTTCTGGACCGTGCGCCAGAGCGACGCCCATGCCTGGGCCGAGGTCTGGCTGGCCGGGCGTGGCTGGGTGCGCGTGGATCCCACTTCGTCGGTGGCGCCAGGGCGCACCGGCACGCTGCAGCGGCTGCGGCCCGAGCCCGGCCTGCTGGGCGCCGCCATGCTGACCGTGAGTCCTGACATGGCCGCCCGCCTGCGCGCGCTGTGGGAAGCCGCCAACAACAGTTGGAACCAATGGGTGCTCAACTACACCCAAAGCCGCCAGTTCGATCTGCTGCGCCGGCTGGGTCTTCAGGCCACCGACTGGACCGACCTCCTCCACGCTATGGTGGCCGTGGTGGTGGGCGCCGCCGCCCTGGGCGCACTCTGGACCTTGTGGGAACGCCACCACACGGACCCATGGCTGCGACAGCTGGAGCGCGCCCGCGCGCGCCTGCGGCGCGAGGGTGTCACCGTGCCCTTCAACAGCACGCCACGCCAACTGGCACAACTGCTGCCCACCCACCTCACACCCGAAGACCGCGCAGAACGCCACCGCTGGCTGATGGAAATGGAAGCACAGCGTTACCGCGCGGCGTCCGCGTCAGGTCAAAGGAAATCCGATTCCAAATTGTGATGCCCCCGCAAGCGAGGGTTTTGTTCAGCGTGGGAGGAGGTCAGCGAGGTCGCCGCGCTCCTTCAGCTTGGTGTACGCCCGATTCAGGCGCTGCAAGGCCTCGGTCTTGTTCAGCGATTTCGGGATCGCGAGGTGAAGCGGATCGACGGCAACGACCTTGGGCAGGACCACGAACTCATCGGCCCGGTCCTTGAATTCGGGCGTGGATTCGATCATCGTCTTCACGCCCACGCGTCCAGCGCCGACAAAAATGGCATCGACACGGCCGGAGAGCAGCTTGCGCATGCGGCTGAGCTGGTTCGGGTCGCGATCGACCAGGATGTCGCCGCGAGCGATCGCCGCGTCGACCTCGTCGCGGTAGCTGGAACCGAGTCCGGCACCGATCAACTTGCCCTTCAGATCGCTCAGCGACTCGAAGCGGAACTCACGCCCCTTCTTCACCACCAGCACCACCTCGGTCGGGTAGATCGGCACGGAGTAGTCCATCTGCATCGACCGCTCTGTGGTCCATGAAATATTGGCCACCGCGCCCTGCCCCCGCTGCGCCATCCAAAGTGCCCTCGCCCACGGTACAAGCTGAATCTCATACCGGTCACCAGTTTCCTTTTCCAGGCGCGACAGGATGGCCGGAAAGGCCCCGGCCACCACGCCAGCGTTCATGTAGGACACGGGAGGAAATTCGTCGCTGCCGTAGACCGTGATGACCTCGGCGTGGAGCGGGAGCACGATCACGAAGAGCAGGCCTGCCAGGCGGCGAGTGATCGAAGCGGATGACAAAACCATAGCTTTCAAGTGTGCCACGGCTTCGCGTCAAAGCGCCTGCAGCCCAGCGCCCCATTGAGGGTTCGCCCCGTTGGGCTTGAGGATGCCGCGCCGCGAATGCACGTGCGCAGGCTCAATGCCAGGACTTTGTCCAGACCCGCCGGCTGTGGCTACACTCAAACGCGAACCCAGTTGATCGCCATGGCCTTCCCTTCCTTCACCGCTGTCCCCAACACTCTTGCCTATGTCAACCGCCCAGCCTGGGGCTTTGTAGGTGCCGCGCTCGCGAGCCTGCTGATGATGGGCACCGCCCCGGTTGAGGCCAACACCATTCAAACCACCCAAAAGACGGGCCCAAAAGAGCGCACCACGCCCTCGTTCCGGTATGCGGGCCACCAAGCCGCGATGGCTTTCGCCGATCAGGTCGCTGCCCGCCACGGGCTGGCCCCCCAGTGGGTGCGGCAGCACATCGGCCAGGCCGAACGTGTGCCAGCGGTGCTCAAACTCATTGCCCCGCCACCCAGCCCGGCGGCCAAGAACTGGGCCGCCTACCGCGAGCGCTTCATCGAGCCGGTGCGGGTACAGGCCGGTTTGCGCTTCTGGCAAACCCACAGCGATGCCTTGGCGCGCGCGCAGGCCGAATACGGCGTGCCGGCCGAGCTGGTGGTCGGCATCATCGGGGTGGAGACGTTGTACGGCCGGCACACGGGCAACTTCCGCGTGCTGGACGCCCTGGCCACGCTGGCCTTTGACTTCCCTACCAGCCACCCGCGTGCCGCCGCACGCGCCGAGTACTTTCAAGGTGAACTGGCGCAGCTGTTGCTGATGTCAAAACGCCACAATGTGCCCCCCAGCCAATGGCGGGGCAGCTATGCAGGCGCCATGGGGTTGCCCCAGTTCATGCCCACGAGCTGGGAGCGCTTCGCGGTTGATTTCGATGGCGATGGCAAGATCGACCTGCAAGGCAGTCCGGCGGACGCCATCGGCTCGGTGGCCCACTACCTCAAAGCCTACGGCTGGCAAAGCGGCATGCCCACCCACTACCCCGCGCGCTTTGATGAAGCCACGCTGGATCTCGACACGTTGTTGGCACCTGACATCCTGCCCAGCTTCAGCGTGGCCACCCTGCAGTCCAAAGGGGTGCGGCTGGACGAGGATGCCCAGCGCCATGTGGGTTTGCTCGCGCTGGTGCAGTTGCACAACGGCGACCCGGCAGCGGGGGGTGCCCCACCCAGCTACGTCATTGGCACCGACAATTTCTACACCGTCACCCGCTACAACTGGAGCAGCTACTACGCCTTGGCGGTGATCGAATTGGGCCAAACCGTGGCACGCGAGCGGGCGGCCCAAATGTCAAAGCCCAAGCCCATCGATTAACAAAAATTGCCGACCAACGGCACTTGACTCACACTCCCGCTGTTGAAAAACAGCAATATTTTGGGGAGTGGACATGGAGTTTTTTGCGACAGCGCCGGCGCCTTCGGCAGCGCCCCGGTCCGCGACTGTCCCGTGGTGTGTCCTGCTGGTGGATGACGACGCGGAAGTGCACGATGTGACCCGCTTGGCCCTGCGCAAGTTTGAGTTCCAGCAGCGTGGGCTGGAGTTGCTGTCAGCCTACTCTGCCCGGGAAGCCCAGCAGGTGTTCCAGCGTCGCAACGACATCGCTCTGGCGGTGGTCGATGTTGTCATGGAAACCGAACACGCGGGCCTGGAGCTGGTGCGCTGGCTGCGCGAGACCGACCAAAGCCCGCTCACCCGCCTGGTGTTGCGCACCGGGCAGGCCGGCCTGGCGCCCGAGGAGCAAGTGATCCGCCAGTTCGACATAGACGCCTACAAGGAAAAAACCGAACTGACCACCCTGAAGTTGCGCAGCGTGTTGTACACGTCTCTGCGCAACTACCGCGCGCTGGCCGACAAGGACCTCCACATGGACAGCCTGCTGATGCTGATGCGCGAACTGCCGGCGTTGCGCGCCGCTGGCCCTTATGAGGCGGAGCTTCGTGCCAAGGCCTTGTTGCGCTCGGGTTTCCAGATCGACGCAGCCGAACTCAGCTTGGCTGAAGCCCCCCTGTCAGGCGGCACAAGCCCACGCATGCGCGTGCATGAAGGTGCGCTCCTGCGCCTGAGTCAACGACAACAAGCCCATCTGAACGCCTGGCTGGACGCGCTGAGCGCCGCCTGGCCACAGCCCTCCACCGCCGCCTGAGTTTCACTGCCACTGGTCGCCAGCGCGATGCCACCGTTGACCCAAGGCCCCGCACGGCGGTCCTTGTCCGGGTTGCTGGTCAAGTCGATCCTCATCGTCGCCTGGACGGTGGGGCTGCTCATCAGCTTGGTGCAGGTGGCCTACGACCTACACCAGGTGCGGCAACTGCCTGCAGACAACCTGGCCACAGTCCGCGGCATGACACAAGAGCCGCTGGACGCCAGCGTCTACGGGATGGACCAGGCCCGGGTGGCAGATATGCTGGCCGGCCTACTGACGCTCCCCTACATACGCGAAGCACGGGTGGTGTTGGACGACGGATCGGTTCTGGCCGAGGCCACTGGCCCAAAAAGAACTCATGGGCAACCCTGGCTCAACGACCTGCTGTTTGGGCCGGCACGCCAGTACATGTGGTCCATACATTCGCCGCCTGGACGCGAATTCCAGTGGCTGGGCGAGATCCACATCACCTACGACACCCACGCGGAAGCGAATGCATTTCTCGCGCGTGCTGGTGCCATCTTGGTCGGCACCATGTTTTACGCGCTGGTGCTGGCCGCGCTGCTGCTGCTGACCTACGACCGGGTGTTGCGCCGCCCCCTGGTCAACATCATCCAGTCCATCCAGTCGGCCGACGTGGACCGACCCGAATCGGCCCGCCTGGCCGTGCCCGCCGGCCACGAAATGACCGAAATTGGGCAACTGGCCGCCATCGCCAACCAGCACCTGGGTTCCATCGACCGCCTGCTCACCCAGCTGCGCGAAGCAGAACAGCGTCTCAACGACTACTCGGACCAACTCGAAGTGACGGTGGCCGAGCGCACACGCGAACTCAGCCTCAGCCTGGAACAATTGCAGAACGCCCGCGACCAGTTGATCAACAACGAACGCCTGGCCTCGCTGGGCACGCTGGTGGCGGGGGTGGCGCACGAGGTGAACACGCCGCTGGGCATTGCCGTGACCGCAGCGTCTGTGGTGAGCGAGGCCCTCGATTCGATCCGCGACCACTTTCAGGCCGACAGCCTCACGCGGGAAACCTTCTCGGCGCTGATGCGGGAGGCCCACGAAGGCCAGCTCATTGTGGTGGGCAACCTGTCCAGAGCGGCCAAGCTGGTGCGCGACTTCAAACAGGCTGCGGCCAACCAAGCGGACGAAACGCTGTGCGAATACGACATCGCCCAGACCACGCGAGCGCTGATCGCCAGCCTGCACCCGGAGACCAAAAAAATCCCCGTTGCGCCCCACTTCGAAGGCCCTGTGTCGCTCAAAGGCATGGGCTACCCCGGTGTCCTCATGCAGGTGCTGACCAACCTCATCATGAACAGCGTGCGCCACGCTTTTGAGGGTGTTGCCAAACCGTTGATCGCCATCGAGTTGCGTGAGGCCCACGGTCAGGTGGAACTGATCTACCGAGACAACGGCATGGGCGTGCCGGCGGCACTGCACAACCGCATTTTTGAACCCCTGTTCACCACCCGGCGTGGCCGGGGTGGCACCGGCCTGGGGTTGAACATCGTCTACAACCTGGTGACACAAAAAATGGCCGGGCAACTTGACTTCTGGTCAGCGCCCCAGCGTGGCGTCACCTTCCGCCTGCGTTTTGCACTCAAGCAAGCCTGGGACCAACACGACGCACCTGAAGGTTTGAAGCCGGACGTTGTTGTGTCGGTTTGAAGCGAACGCCACAAGCGCAGCGAGACACAAGCACAGCGAGGCCATCACGGCAGCTCACTGCGACAGCAGCGGCAGGTGTTTTCGCTGCAGTTCCCGCAAACCGTCGGTGGCTTGCAGCTTGAGCAACTCCTGGTCAAAACCTTTGCGCAAAACCTCACCGTGTGGATGTTGTTTGGAAAAGGCAACGCCAAAACCATCGTTCGACACCTGACCCACCATGCGAACCTGCACGTTGCGAAGTTCCGGGTTGGTCTGCAGTCGCCAAGCGGCCACCGTTGCGCCCGTCACCGCAAGCTCGATGCGCCCCCGCTCCAGCATGAGCAACAAGGCCGAATCGCTGGCCGCCGAGACGCGGACGATGGCTTTGTTGTTCATGAACCAGTTGGGGTACTGGTATCCCTGGACAAAGCCCACAGTGCGCCCCTCCAGACCATTGGCATCGATGGTTTGGCGCGGCGCTGCCGTGCGGGCCAGCACCGCCAGCGGCTCGTTGAACAAGGGGGTGGAGTGCAACGCATAGTCTTTGCGTATGTCGTCGCTGAAAACCGAATTGAAGCAGCCGGCGATCTTGCCTATCCGCGTTTCGTGCATGCAACGGCCAAAGGGCATGACCACGAGCTCAACGGGCACGCCCATGTTGCGAAACACCAGGCGCACCACCTCGACCGCGTAGCCACGTGGTGGTTGCCCAGGCCCGTCAACCCAGGCAAACGGCGGCCAGTCGTCTTCGACACCGATGACGGACACGGTGGTGTTGGCGGGCGGCTCCGCCTCCGGGTCGGCCGCAACCGACCGCACCACCACCACACCGGCCACCACACCGGCCACTGCCGTGGCCAGCGACGCCCATACCCACGCCCCAAGTCTCATACCGCCCTCCCAAACCTTGCGCGCGCAGGCGCACGTTTTTCACCACGGAGTCCAACATCCGAACCCAAACAATCAAAAACCTCGCGCCTGCTCAAACTCGATGCCCGGTGGCGCCGCGACCAAGGCTGCCCTCAAGGCTCCAGAGCAGGCAGGTGTTTGCTCCGCAAAGCGGTGAAAACGCCCCGGGCCTGCAGCTTCACCAGCGCCTGATCAAAGCCGTGGCGCAGTGCCTCACCCTGGGGGTGGCGACGCGAAAACGCGACCCCAAACCCGTCGTTGGACACCTCCCCCACCAAGCGCAGTTTCACACCGCGCAGTTCCGGGGCCGTTTGCAGGTACCACGCGGCCATGGTCGGACCGTAGAGGGCAAAATCCACACGCCCCCGGGCCAGCATGAGCAACAAGGCCTTGTCATTGCGGGCCGGCACCCGGGTGATGGTGGTGCTTTTGATGAACCAATCCGGGTACTGATAAGACTGCACATAACCCACCGTGCGGCCTTGCATGGCCTGTTGGTCCATCACCTCACGCGGGGCAGACGCCAGGGCCAACACACCCAGCGGTTCATGGAACAGCGGTGCCTGGTGCAGGTGGAACTCCTTGGCAGTGTCTTCGTTGAACATGGAGTTGAAGCAGGCCGCCACTTTGCCCAAACGCGCTTCACGCATGCAGCGCTCAAAGGGAAGGACCACAAGCTTCAAGGGCACCTTCATTTCACTGAAGGCCAGGCGCACCACATCCACCGAGTACCCCTGGGGCTGACCGTCTTGCCCCACCCAGGCAAAAGGCGCGCAATCGTCTTCCACACCCACCACCACCGGCTTCGGCGCGGAGGGTGTCGGCGTGGCCTCGGCATGAGACAACACACCGCCCAACACCAACACCGCCGCCAGCAGCGGGCGGCAGACGCTCTTTTTCATCGACACACTCCCTGTCCACGTCCATCTGCGTGGTTGCCCGGTATTGTGCCGAACGCCAGGGCCGTGGCAAGCCCGGCGACGCCTGCGCGCCGGGTCAGTCGAGGCTGGGCACCAAAAAGTCCTGGCTGATGCGCCCACCCAGTTCGTTCACCCGGTCGAGGAACTGCGTGAGGAAGGCGTGCAACCCGGTGGCCAGGATTTCGTCGATGCGCCCGTACTGCAGATCGGCACGCAATTTGCCCGCACGCCGTTCGGTTTCAGACGAGTGGTCATTGGCCACCACCGCCAGGTTGCTGACCAGCTCGTTCATGCTGGCGTGCAGGCTGCGCGGCATGTCGGCACGCAGGATCAGCAATTCGGCCACACGCTCCGGTTTGATCACGTCGCGATAGACCTTGCGGTAGACCTCAAAGCCGCTGACCGAACGCAGGATGGCACTCCAGTGGTAGAAGTCGTACTCCTGATCGAGCTCGCTGGCGGTGCCAAAAAAATCGCTCTGCACCGCGTGAAACTTCACGTCCAGCAGGCGCGCCGTGTTGTCGGCACGCTCCAGAAAGGTGCCCATGCGGTAGAAGTGGAAGGCTTCGTCTTGCAACATGGTGCCAATGGCCACGCCGCGCGACAGGTGAGAACGGAATTTGACCCATTCGAAGAACTGACCCGGATCGCGCTCGAACTCCTTGCCCTTGAGCATGCGCGTGAGTTCCAGCCAAGTTTGGTTCTGGGTTTCCCACAGTTCGGTGGTGAGTGCGCCGCGCACGGCGCGGGCGTTTTCACGCGCCGCACGCAGGCAGGACACGATGCTCGAGGGGTTGTCCTCGTCGCGCACCATGAAGTCCAGCACATCGCGGGGTTTGACCTCGCCCTGTCCGTAACGGCTGCGGTAGCTGGGCATCAGCTCGCTGATGGTGAGCAGGCCTTCCCAGCCCACTTCGGCCACGGCGGCCGATTGGGGCAACAAGGAGGTCTGGTAGTTGACATCCAGCATGCGAGCGGTGTTTTCGGCGCGCTCGGTGTAGCGGGACATCCAGAACAGGTGATCGGCGGTTCGTGACAGCATCTTGTTTCGCCTTCTTTCAGTCTTCCAGAATCCAAGTGTCTTTTGTACCGCCACCCTGTGACGAATTCACGACCAGCGAGCCTTCCTTGAGTGCCACACGGGTCAGGCCACCAGGCACCATCTGCACCTCCTTGCCGGAGAGCACAAAAGGACGCAGGTCGATGTGGCGCGGGGCCACGCCACTTTGCACATAGGTGGGGCAGGTGGACAGGCTCAGCGTGGGCTGGGCGATGTAACCATCGGGTTTGGCCTTGACCGCCTGACGGAACGCCTCCACCTCGGCCTTGGTGGCCGCCGGCCCCACCAGCATGCCGTAGCCACCAGCGCCGTGCACCTCCTTGACCACCAGTTCCTGCATGTGGTCCAGCATGTACTTGAGGTCGTCGGGCTTGCGGCCCATGTAGGTGGGCACGTTGTTCAATATCGGCTTCTCGCCGAGGTAGAAGTCGATCATCTGCGGCACGTAAGGGTAGATGGACTTGTCATCGGCCACACCGGTGCCAACAGCGTTGCAGATGGTCACATTGCCCTTTCGGTAGGCATCCAGCAGGCCGGCACAACCCAGGGTGCTGGTGGGGCGGAACACCAGGGGATCGAGAAAATCGTCATCGACCCGGCGGTAGATCACATCCACCCGCACCGGCCCGCGTGTGGTGCGCATGTAGACGAAGTGGTCCTTGACGAAGAGGTCTTGTCCCTCGACCAGCTCCACACCCATCTGCTGCGCCAGGAAGGCGTGTTCGAAGTAGGCGCTGTTGTACATACCAGGTGTGAGCACCACCACCGTGGGTTCGGCGGTGTGGGCGGGGCTGGAGGCGCGCAGGGTCTCCAGCAGCAGGTCGGGGTAATGGGCCACCGGGGCCACCCGGTTCTGCGCGAACAGCTCGGGAAACAGCCGCATCATCATCTTGCGGTCTTCGAGCATGTAGCTCACGCCGCTGGGCACGCGCAGGTTGTCTTCGAGCACGTAGTACTCGCCCTCGCCCGCCGCGTTCGGTGCCCGCACGATGTCGATGCCAGCGATGTGGGAGTAGGTGTGGTTGGGCACATCCACGCCCACCATCTCAGGCCGGAACTGGGCGTTCTGGGTGATCTGATCGGCGGGAATGACACCCGCCTTGATGATCTCCTGGCCGTGGTAAACATCGTGGATGAAGGCGTTGAGCGCGGTCACACGCTGGACCAAACCCTTTTCCATCGAAGCCCACTCGTGGGCAGGAATGATCCGGGGAATGAGATCGAAGGGAATCAGACGCTCGGTGCCGGAGCCGTCTTCGTCCTTGGCGCCGTAAACGGCAAAGGTGATGCCGACACGGCGAAAAATCATCTCGGCTTCTTCGCGCCGGGCCGCCATCACCTCGGGTGGCTGTTCGCCCAGCCAGGTGGCATAGGCCTTGTAATGTGGCCGCAGGCTCTCGGGCCCGGTGTACATCTCGTCGAACTGCTGAAGTTGCATGTGATCTCACTCCTGTCTGATTCAAGCATAGCAAGTACCGCGCCAACCGGCTGCCCATAACGCTCCGGCACATCACCTCGCCCACCGTATCAAGGTGTGGCCTCCTCGGCCTGAAGCGGCACATCGTCGCCACTTTCGGGCATGGTATGCGGGTCTTGGCGGTGCGCTGGCGCCCGCCAGTGCCAGTATCGGCGTGAGGTGTCGCGGTGGCAGCGCAGCCCGTCGGGCTGGGCACTGCTCCAGCGCATTTCGCCGCACGATGGCGACGCCCGCCATTGCGCACCTCGGGCCTCGTACCGCGCCACGACTTCGGGCGCCGGGTGGCCAAACCGGTTCAGATGCCCGGCCTGTATGAGTGCCCAGGTCGGCATCAATTCGTTGAGCCAGACCGGGCTGGACGATGAGCGGCTGCCGTGGTGCGGCACCACCAGCACGTCGGCCCGCTCGCCCGGGTGGCGGGCCGCCAACCTCACCTCCTGGTCGTGTCCGACGTCGCCGGTCAACCATGCCACCTGCCGGCCGTTGCTGATCCGCAGCACGCAGGACAACGCATTCGACGGCGCGCCCGCGCGCAGGTGGTCGGCCGGGTCGGGGTGCTTCACCTCAAAGGTCACGCCGTCCCAGATCCAGCGCTGGCCCGTTTCGCACAAGGCGGGGCCCGTGGGCGCGAAACCACGTGTGGAATGCGTGGGCACATAGGACGCCAGCCAACCCGCTTGCGGCTGGGCCCGCAAGACCGATTCGGCGCCGCCTGCGTGGTCGCTGTCGCGGTGGCTGATCACCAGCACATCGAGCCGTTCGCCCACGCGCCGCAGCCAGGGCACCAGCACCCGTTCGCCCACATCCCCACCGCTGCGGTAGCGCGCGCCGGCGTCAAACAGCAGGCTGTGGTGGGCGGTGCGAACCAGTATTGCGCTGCCCTGCCCCACGTCGGGCGCCCACACATCGAACGCGCCAGCGGCAGGGCGCGCCGGCACAAAAGCCAGGGCGGGCCATGCCAACAGGGCGCCGAGGCAACGCCAGGGCAACGGCGCCCTCATCACGGCCAGCACCGCACCACACACACCCAGCACCGCCACCGGCCACGGCGGCGCTGGCGCATGCCAAACCGCCAGCGGCCACTGGGCCATCGGTTGGAGCACCGCCGACATCACCGTCAACGCCCAGGCGGCCACGTCCCACAAAGGGGCGGCCAACACGCCCAACAATACCAGTGGCGTGACCAGCAGCGTCACCCAGGGAATGGCCAGCAGGTTGGCCAACAGCCCGACCACCGACACCTGACCAAACAACAACAGGGTGAGGGGCGCCAGCGCCAGCGTCATCACCGACTGCTCGCGCAGCAGCGAGCGCAAGGCCTGCCCCGCAGAGGCCGTCTGTTGGCCCTGAGGGTTTGACACAAACAGCAGCATCACCGCCACAAAGCTGAGCCAGAAACCGGGCTGCAGGCCGGCCCACGGGTCTGCGGCCAGCACCAGCGCCAAGCACCACAACCAGACCAGGGGCCAGGGCCAGTCCAGCCCATGCCAGCGCAGCACCACCACCGTGGCCAGCATGAACACCGTGCGCTGAGCCGGCACACCCCAGCCCGCCAGCAGCGCATACGCTGTGGCCAACAACAGCCCACCCAACGCGGCCGCCACAGGTGCCGGCCAACGCAGCAGCAGCCCGGGCCACACCGGTGCCAGCCGCCGCCAAACCAGCCCCACGAGGCGGGTGGCCAGCCAGGCGAACAGCGTGATGTGCAGGCCAGAGATGGCCATCAGGTGCGCCACGCCGGTGTCGCGGTAGACCTGCCAGTCGTCGCGGGCGATGGCCGACTGGTTGCCCACCAGCAATGCCGCGATCACACCAGCGGCGCGTGCATCCGGCACCCGCTGCACCACCGCCGATGTCAGCGCGCCACGCCAGCGGTCGATCGGGTGGCGAGCGCTGTCGCCAACCCACTCGGGAGCGGGCACCTGGCGCCCGCTGCGCACCACACCCGCGGCACCGATGCCCTGCTCCCACAGCCACAACTCGCGGTCAAACCCGTGCGGATTGGCCAAACCATGCGGTGCACGCAACCGCACAGGCCAGCGCCACACCTGGCCGGCCTTCAACGTGTCGGGCGCGGCGGGCCAGAACAGCCGCACCCGCTTGGGCAGCTCGACGGGACGTCCGTCCCGATCGGCCGAATCGACACGGACCACCAGCATCTGCCCATCGGGATGGCTCTGGGGCAAATCGGCCACGACCCCACGCAACCACAGCGGGCGCTCCTCCCACTGCGGCGCCAGCACATCGGACTGCAGCGGCAGCGCACGCCACCCCGTCGTGGCAAACCCCAGCAACGCGGCACACAGAAGCGCGAGGCCGGGTTGCCACACACGCCCGCCCACGGCCGCCGCCGGCGCCACCCGCCAGGCCCAAGCGGCAACCACAGCCACGCACAGAACCACCCCATAGGCAGCAACAGGCCACAGCTGCGGCTGCTGCCATTGCAGCGCCACCCCGATCGCCCATCCCGCCAGCCACGGCCACATGAAACGGCACTCATTCCATCAACACAGGCTGCCCCATTTGAGTGGATGGTGTCGGATGTCATGAAATGTTGGCGCGGTCCTTGCTAGTATGGCCGTGCGGCATTCTGTTCTGTGCATGCTGCTGTTCTCCCTGACGAAAGCTTATCGCATGGCCATCCACGTTGCCCTGAACCACGTCACCCACTACACCTACGACCGCCCCATCAAACTGGGGCCCCAGGTGGTGCGCTTGCGGCCGGCGCCACACAGCCGCACCAAGGTGCTGTCCTACTCGCAGCGGGTGGAGCCAGCCCAGCATTTCATCAACTGGCAACAAGACCCGTTCGCCAACTACCAGGCACGCCTGGTGTTCCCGGAGTCCACGCGCGAATTCAAAGTCACGGTGGACCTGGTGGTCGAGATGGCGGTCTACAACCCTTTCGATTTTTTCCTTGAACCGCATGCTGAGGAATTCCCTTTCGCCTACTCGGCCGACCAGCTCAAGGAGCTGCAGCCCTACCTGGCCAAAGGCGAGCTCACCCCCGCGTTCAAGGCCTACCTGGCCAGTGTGGACAACAAGAAGCAGCGCACCATCGACTTCCTGGTCGGCATCAACCAGAAGCTGCAGGGCGACATCGGCTACCTGATTCGCATGGAACCTGGCGTGCAGACGCCGGAAGAAACCCTGACCAAGGCCAGTGGCTCCTGCCGCGACTCGGGCTGGCTGCTGGTGCAACTGCTGCGCCACATGGGCCTGGCCGCGCGTTTTGTGTCGGGCTACCTGATCCAGCTCGCGCCCGACGTGAAAGCGGTGGACGGTCCCAGCGGCCCTGAGGCCGACTTCACCGACCTGCACGCCTGGTGCGAGGTCTTCCTGCCCGGTGCTGGCTGGATTGGCCTGGACCCGACCTCGGGCCTGCTGGCCGGTGAAGGCCACATCCCGCTGGCCTGCACACCGCAGCCCAGCAGCGCCGCTCCGATCGAAGGCGCGCTGGACGAATGCGAAGTGACCTTCAGCCACCACATGGGCGTGACCCGGGTGTACGAATCGCCGCGCGTGACCCGGCCCTACACCGACGAACAATGGACCGCCATCGACGCCCTTGGCCAGCAGGTGGACAAGGAGCTGGTGGCCGGCGACGTGCGCCTGACCATGGGCGGCGAGCCCACCTTTGTGGCCACGCGCGACCGCGACGCCGCCGAGTGGAACACCGACGCCCTGGGCCCCACCAAACGCAATTACGCCACCGAGCTGTTACACCGCCTGCGCCTGCAGTACGGCGACGGCGGCTTTCTGCACCTGGGCCAGGGCAAGTGGTACCCGGGCGAGCAGCTGCCGCGCTGGGCCTTGTCGCTGTTCTGGCGTGCCGATGGCGAGCCGATTTGGCACAACCCCGCCCTGTTTGCCGACGAACGCGAACCGGCCAAATACACCGCCGACGATGCCCGCCGTTTCAGCCAGGCGCTGGCGCGCAAGCTGGGTTTGTCCACCCAGCACATCACGCCCGGTTACGAGGACACGTTTTACTACCTGTGGCGCGAACGGCGCCTGCCGGTCAACGTGGACCCCTTTGACGCCAAGCTGGACGACGAGATGGAGCGCCAGCGCCTGCGCCGCGTGTTTGGCCAAGGGCTGGAGGCGGTGGTGGGCTACGTGTTGCCGCTGCAGGCCCACGCCGTGCCCGGCCCCAACGCCGCCAAGGGCGTGCGCACCCTGGGACTGGGCGGCACCCGCTGGACCACCGGCCCCTGGTTTTTCCGCGACGAGCGCATGTACCTCATGCCGGGCGACTCGCCCATGGGCTACCGCCTGCCGCTGGATTCGCTGCCCTGGGTCAGCAAGGCCGACTACCCCTACCTGATCGAACAAGACCCACTGGGCCAGCGCGACGCCTTGCCCGAAGGCAGTGCCTTCAAGCGGCAGTACGCACCGCATCAGGTGGGCGGCGGTTTTGCAGAGGGCGGTGTGGTGTCCATGCAGAACGCCGAATTCGGCGTGCCGGGCGACGACACGCCCGCCTGGCAGGGTGACCCCAGCGGTCAGGGCGTGCCCGGCGCCGCCCCCGCCCAGCCCATGAGCGCGCGCTACCCGGCGCGTGGTGAGTCGGCCGCCTGGTTGACCCGCACCGCGTTGTGCATCGAAGCCCGCGACCCACAACGGGCCAATGGCCCCAAGGCCGAACAAAACGCCGGTGGCAAAAGCAGCCACCTCTACATCTTCATGCCGCCGCTGGCGCGCCTGGAGGACTACCTGGACCTGCTCGCCGCCATCGAGGCCACGGCCGAAAAGCTGGGTGTGCAGGTGGTGCTGGAAGGCTACCCGCCACCGCGCGACCCGCGCCTGAAAATGCTGCAGGTCACGCCCGACCCCGGCGTGGTCGAAGTCAACATCCACCCGGCCCACAACTGGGGCGAGCTGGTGGAGCACACCGAGTTCCTGTACGAGGCCGCGCACCAAACCCACATGTGCGCCGAGAAGTTCATGACCGACGGGCGACACACCGGCACCGGTGGCGGCAACCACTTCGTCATGGGCGGCGCCACACCGGCCGATTCGCCCTTTCTGCGCAAGCCCGAGCTGCTGGGCAGCCTGGTGGCCTACTGGCACAACCACCCATCGCTGAGCTACCTGTTCAGCGGCCTCTTCATCGGCCCCACCAGCCAGGCGCCGCGCGTGGACGAGGCGCGCAACGACCAGCTCTACGAGCTGGAAATCGCCCTCAACCAGATCGAAAAGAACCGGGGCATACACGGCCAGGACATGCCGCCCTGGCTGGTGGACCGCACGCTGCGCAACATCCTGGTGGACGTGACCGGGAACACCCACCGCAGCGAGTTCTGCATCGACAAGCTCTACTCGCCCGACAGCAGCACCGGCCGCTTAGGGCTGCTGGAGCTGCGCGCCTTCGAGATGCCACCTCACGCCCGCATGAGCGTGGCCCAACAGCTGCTGCTGCGCGCCCTAGTGTCGCGCTTCTGGAAACAGCCCTGGACAGGCCGCCTCACGCGCTGGGGCACCGAGTTGCACGACCGCTTCCTGCTGCCCACCTTCGTGCGCATGGACTTCGAGGACGTGCTGGCCGACCTGCGCCAGGCCGGTTACCCCTTCGAGATGGGCTGGTTCGAACCCCACTTCGAGTTCCGCTTCCCGCTGGTGGGCAAGGTGCGTGCGCGCGGCATGGAACTGACCCTGCGCAACGCGCTGGAGCCCTGGCACGTGATGGGCGAGGAAGGCTCGGCCGGTGGCACCGTGCGCTACGTCGATTCGTCGCTGGAGCGCCTAGAGGTGCACATCAGCGGCTGGAACGACAGCCGCTACGTCGTCACCGTCAACGGCCGCGCCCTGCCGGTGCAGCCCACCGGCACCACCAGCCACTATGTGGCCGGTGTGCGCTACAAGGCCTGGAACCCGCCCTCCGCCCTGCATCCCAGCATCGGCGTGCACGCCCCGCTGACCTTCGACATCGTGGACACCTGGATGAAACGGTCGCTGGGCGGCTGTCAGTACCACGTCACCCACCCGGGCGGACGCAACTACGACAGCTTCCCCGTCAACGCCTACGAAGCCGAAAGCCGGCGCCTGTCGCGCTTCTTCCAGATGGGACACACCCCGGGCGAGATGGTGGTGCAGCCGGCCCAGTCGAGCCGCGAGTTCCCTTTCACGCTGGACCTGCGGCAGTGAAATGCCAATTCAATCAACCGTCTGAAGCCGGGCATACTCGGGGGCCGTGAAAGCCCCCGACCCCACCCTTTTTGGCGACGACGCCCACGAGAGCCCGGCCCAGATGGCGGCGGCCATGGGTGGCCGCGCCGACGCCGGCCACCTCGACGAATTGCGTGACGAGGCTGGTGCCATCCGTCCGCACTGGGCCGAGTTTTTCGAACACGTGGGCTTTGAGGGCCTGGGCGACCTGAACCGGCGCCAGCACAACCTGGCCCGCCAGATACGCGACAACGGCGTCACCTACAACGTCTACGCCGACGACCAGGGCGGCCAGCGTCCGTGGGCACTGGATTTGTTGCCGATGATCGTGACGCCCGACGACTGGGCCAGCATCGAAGCCGGCGTGCTGCAGCGTGCCGACCTGCTCAACCGCATCTGCGCCGACATCTACGGCCCCCGTGAACTGCTCAAGCGTGCCTTGCTGCCGGCGGCGCTGGTGCAAGGCCACCCCGGTTACGTGCGCGCCATGCACGGTGTGAGCCCGCCTGGCGACACCTGGCTGCACATCGCGGCGTTCGATCTGGCGCGGGGCCCCGACGGCCGCTGGTGGGTGGTGTCGCAGCGCACCCAGGCACCCTCCGGTCTGGGCTACCTGCTCGAAAACCGCATCGCCATCAGCCGTCAGTTTCCCAAAGCTTTTGGTGGCATGAAGGTGCAGCGCCTGGCGGCCAGCTACCGCGCGCTGATGGAGGGTATACAGCGCATGGTGCCCGAAGGGGCCAACGCCCGCATCGCGCTGCTGACGCCCGGCCCGTACAACGAAACCTATTTCGAGCACGCCTACCTGGCACGTTACCTGGGCCTGAGTCTGGTCGAGGGAAGCGACCTCACGGTGCGCGACCAACGCGTGTACCTCAAGACCCTGCAAGGCCTGGAGCCGGTGCACGCGCTCATCAAACGGCTGGACGACGAGTGGCTGGACCCGCTGGAGCTGCGCAGCGACTCTGCCTTGGGTGTGCCCGGCCTGCTGCAAGCCCTGCGCGCGGGCAACCTGCTGCTGGCCAACGCACCCGGCACGGCACCGCTGGAGTCGAGCGCGCTGCTGGGCTTTTTGCCCGCACTGAGCCGGCATCTGCTGGGGCAGGAACTCGCCCTGCCCTCGCTGGACACCTGGTGGTGTGGCGAGGCCGCCGCCTTGCAACGGGTGCTGCCCCTGCTCAAGCAGAGCGTGATCAAGCCGACCCGGCCCGACCTCGGCAAAAGCACACAGATGGGCCAGCGCCTCAGCGCCGACGCGCTGGACCAGCTCACCGGTCGCATGGTGCGCCAGCCCGAGAACTACACGGTGCAGACCTACCTGCCGTTGTCGCAGACCCCCACCTGGAAGGGCGACCACCTGGCGCCCCGCTCGGCCATGCTGCGCGTGTTTGCGCTGGCCGACGGACCGCGGTCGTGGCGGGTGTTGCCCGGCGGCATGGTGCGCCTGGCGCCGCGTGGCCAGCTCATGGCCTCCATGCAGCGTGGGGGCAGCAGCGCCGACTGCTGGGTGCTCACGCGGGGCGAGGTCGATCACACCACGCTGCTGAATCAGGCGCCCATTCCCATCGATCAGCTCGAACACAAGCGCCCGGTGACCAGCCGGGCGGCTGAAAACCTGTTCTGGCTGGGCCGCTACACCGAACGCGCTGAAAACAGCGTGCGCTTGGCGCAAATCGCTCTGCGCAGCCTGCACGGCGAAGACCAGAGTTCGCCCGCCCTGCTCAACTGGCTGGGTGCCAGCGCGATGGGCAACGGCCTGGTGTTGCCCGATGTGCCCAGCGCAGCCCAGTCGCCGCGTGTGTTCGAACGCTCGCTGATCGCGATGCTCGCACCCGACAGTGGCGCCCACAGCGTGGGGTTCAATCTGCGCGCGCTGTCGCAGGCGGCGGCCAGCGTGCGTGAACGCCTGTCGCAAGAGCAACGCAACCTCATCGAACGGGTGCTGGTGGCCTTCTCTGACGCTTGCGAGCAGCTCAGCGCCGACGCCGAGTACGCGCCACAGGAAGCCCTCAACGCGCTGGAGTTGACCAGCGAAGGCCTGGCCGCCATCACCGGCGCACAAACCGACCGCATGGTGCGCGACGACGGCTGGCGCCTGCTCAGCATTGGCCGCCACATCGAGCGCCTGGGCACGCTGTCGCAAGCGCTGGCCGACGGCCTGACCCACGCCAGCCTGTCCGAGGACGGCGGCTTCGAGGCCCTGGTGGCCTTGTTCGACAGCACCATCACCTTCCACGCCCGCTACCAGCAGCGGCGCGACCTGCCTGCGCTGGTGGACATGCTGGTGCTCGACCGCGACAACCCGCGCTCTCTGGCCTGGGTGTTGGGCACCCTGCGCTCGCGGCTGTCCAAGCTCGCCAACACGGTGCACGGCGAGGTCTCGGAACTGGCCCAGCCCCTGCCCGATCCCGCTGGCTGGACGCTGACCGCGTTTTGCGACACCAACGCCCAGGGCCAACCGACGGCCCTGCTGGCGGTGCTGAGCCAATGTCGGCAAGCGGCCATGGACCTGTCGGACGACATCAACCGCCGCCACTTCAGCCACGCCGACCGCGACAACCAGGCCTTGATGACCTGACCCCAGCCGGAGCCCCCGATGGAACTGCGCATCGTCCACGAAACCTGCTACGACTACGCGGCGCCCGTGATGCTGGCGCAGCACATGGCCCACCTGCGGCCCAGCGCCGCGCTGGCGGGCCAGACACTGCTCTCACACCAACTCAGTGTCACGCCCGAACCCGCCCAGGCCATGGAGGGCGAAGACGCCTTCGGCAACCCGCGCCACTTCTTTGCCCTGCAGGTGCCCCACGACCGCTTGTGTGTGCACGCCGACATGGCCGTGCGCACCGAGGCGCCGCAGCCCTTGCCCGAATCCCCCGCATGGGAGGCGGTGCGCGACCATTTCCGCTACCACGCTGGCGCAGCCTTTGACGCCGCCAACGAATTCGTGTTCGCCTCGCCTTTTGTGCCGCGGCATGAGGCCTTTATCGATTTCGCCCGCGCCGCCTTCACGCCCGACCGTGCGCTGTTCGACGCTTGCGAGGCGCTGATGACGCGGATACATGCCGAGTTCGAATACCGCAGTGGCAGCACCGAGATCAACACCCCGGCCCTCACCGCGCTGGCGCAGCGCCAAGGCGTCTGCCAGGACTTTGCCCACATCATGCTGGGCTGCCTGCGCAGCCTGGGGCTGGCGGCGCGCTACGTCAGCGGTTACCTGCTGACCCAGGTGCCCGAGGGCCAGGTGCGGCTGATCGGCGCCGATGCCTCACACGCCTGGGTGGCGGTCTATTGCCCCGGCGCAGACGGCGAGGACGGTGTGTGGTGCGACTTCGACCCCACCAACAACCGCTGCGGTCTGGGCCGCCCTGGCGAAGACTACGTGACCCTGGCCCTGGGCCGCGATTTTGGCGACGTGTCGCCGCTGCGCGGCGTCATCCAGGGCGGTGGCAGCCACAGCTTGCACGTGGGCGTGACGGTGGCGCCGGTGGACCAGTTTCCAGTCGCTGACCCAGCCACGGCTCAAGAGGGTGGCCGATAGAATGGCCCGCTTCACATCACACACACCCTGGAGCCCCACGTGTCCGTCTACGACCAACTCAAAGCCCTCGACATCACGCTGCCCCCCGTGGCCGTGCCTGCCGCAGCCTATGTGCCTTTTGTGCAAACGGGCAAGCTGGTGTTCCTGAGCGGTCACATCGCCAAAAAAGACGGCAAGGCCTGGGTCGGCCAGCTGGGCACCAACATGGCCACCGATGAAGCCAAAGCCGCCGCACGCGCCGTCGCCATCGACCTCATGGGCACGTTGGACGCTGCCTGTAAAGCCGCCGGCACCGACCTCAACGGTGTCAAACGCATCGTCAAGCTCATGAGCCTGGTCAACTCCAGCCCCAATTACACCGAGCACCACCTGGTCACCAATGGCTGCTCTGAACTGATTGGTCAGGTGTTTGGCGACAAAGGTCTGCACGCCCGCAGTGCTTTTGGTGTGGCGCAATTGCCCATGGGCACCTGTGTTGAAATTGAAATGATCGCCGAGCTGGCCTGATCCAATAAAACCGCCAGTTTGGTGCGTCGCGCATCAAACTGGCGCGATTTCTGTTTTTTTTGGTGCATGTGTTTGACCACCCTTGGGAACGCACCACAACGGTACGTCAACCACTGGCCGGGGCCTGCTTATGAACCTTGCGCTGGCGGCCCCTGCCCGGCGTCGATTGCATGGTCCCAGCCGGGCACATTGACGAAGTAACGCGTCGCCTTGCCCTGCCCCCGCACCGACAGCAAACCGTGCTCGACCAAGTGGGCCATGTCGCGTGTGGCCGTGGCCTTGGAGGCGCCGGTCAGCTTCATGTACTTTTCTGCGTTGAGTCCGCCCAGAAAGCCACCATCGCCCGCATCAAGCAGGCGTTGCACCACCTTGTACTGACGGGCGTTGAGCGCCACCGCACCGTGTACCACCCAGAACCGTGAGCGCTGCTGGGCCGCGTCCAGCAAACCGCAGGCATGCTGGCAAGCCGCCGCCAGCTGCCGCACAAACCACATCACCCACGGCGACACGTCGGTGCTGCCACCGTGCTGGGCCTGCTGCAGGGCGGCGTAATAGGCCTTTCGCTCAGCCAGCAACTGCCTGGACAGGCTGATGAAACGCACGGGGCTACCCGCGTCCCGCGCCAGAACCAGATCCACGACAGCGCGACCGATGCGCCCGTTGCCATCTTCAAACGGGTGTATGGACTCGAACCACAGGTGGGCGATGGCGGCACGCACCAAGCCATCCTGATGCGGCGCGTCCGCTGTCTCCGCCCCGGTGTGTGCCAACCAAGCCAGCAGACGCTGCATTTCGTTGGCCACCTGGGCCGAGGGCGGTGCCGTGTAGTGCACCACTTCGCGCCCAGGCAAACCACTGACGATCTGCATGGCATCGCTGTGATTTCGGTACTGGCCTACCCGGATGCGGGTCATGCCGCTGTACCCCGAGGGAAACAGGGCCGCATGCCAGCGGCACAGCCGCGCCTCGTCCAGGGCTTGGTCATGCAGCCGGGTGGCCTCGTCGAGCATCGCCACCAAGCCGTCCACACGCTCGTCTCGAGGCGCCTCCTGGTCCTCCCCCAAACCCAAACGACGCATGACGGAAGAACGGACCGATGCCGGGTTGAGCGACTCACCTTCGATGGCGGATGTGGCCAACGCCTCCTGCTGCCACACGTCTTGTGTGGCGGGGGCCGCAGGGTCCAGGCCGGCAGCGCTGTAAGCACCCCGCACCCGGCCCAGCCATTCACGCGCGTCCAGCAGCAAGGGCAACAAGGCCGGATCGTTGGCCTGCAGGTTGGGCCAATCGGGCAGTTGCCAAATCAGGGTCGCACGAGGAGCGTTCATGAGCCGCATTTTATTGAATACAGCTCATTTATTGAGCTGTATTTACAAAAATACGGCTCAACTGACCATCAAACGCCCAGAAACGCCCGAAATCGCACCAGCTCCTCTTCGATCGCTTGGCCAAAGGCGGCGCCGCAGGGGCGGCCATTGACGAAGCCCAGTTCGTGCCGCAATGTGCCGCGCTCCAGCCGCAGGTTGGCCCAACCCACCACCTGCTCGCCCCACAGCAGGGGCAAGGCGTAGTGCCCCATGGTGCGTTGGGGGGCGGGCACGTAGGCCTCGAAGCGGTAGGCCCAACCCCACAGCAGCTCAAAGCGTCGGCGGTCCCACACCACCGGGTCGAAGGGCGCCAGCAGGCGCACCGTGGGTTCGGGCCGGTGACGGCGCGAGGCAGGGTTTTCGTCGGCCGGCCAGAACCAGTCCACACCGTCCACCCGCGCATGGCCGCAGCGGCTGGCAGCAGCCTTGGCCACGGCACGGGCCTCGGTCATCAGTTGGGGCGCGCCGTAGCGCAGCAGGGTCACAAGGTAGCCCAGGCTGGCGGCCGGCAGCGGCGCGTAGAGGTTCACGATGTGGTCCACCAGGGCCTCGGCGCGGGTGCGGCGTGTGACCGGGTCGTCGTCCTGCGGCGGGTGCGCCACCGTTTCATAAACACGGGTGCCCGAGTCGCGGCGGCGCACGCGCAACCAGCCGTGGCGGTGCATCTCCTCCAGCAAGCGGGTGCTGGCGTTCAGGTCGCCGCCCCAGTAGCCAGCCACGCGGCCGTGGTGCGCAAAGGCTTCGCTGACCTCGCGCGGGTGCACGGCCCCACGTTCGCGCACAAAGGCCAGCAACTCGTGGGCGCGGCGGGTAGCGGCGGCGTCCCAGGCGCCGCGTGGGGAGCGCGGGTGCAGCAGGGCGGTCCAGTCGCGTGGCACAAACCCATAGTTGACGAAGGCCTCTTCCTCAATGGCCAGCCGCTCGTAGCCCCGCTCCAGGTCACCGGCGCGGTAGCCCTTGACCCGCTGGAACAGGATGAGGTCTTGCGCGCGGGCCGGCGCCCGCATGGGGTCGGCCTGCACAAAGCCGAGCCGTTTGATGGCGGCCGACAGCGTGGTGGGCTTGAACAGGCTGCGCGCAATGGCGTGGCGGCGCAAGTGGTCCAGCGTCACGCCCATCGCAGCCCCGCCTCAGACCTTGCCGCGGCGGGCCTGGGCGCGGCGCACCTGGCGGCTTTGCCGGCTCGCCGCCAGGGCCTTGTCCCGGGCCTGGTGTTTTTGGCGTATGCGGGTCGATACCCACTTGGCCACCCCAAAAGCGACGACAAAACCGCCAATCGCGAGCAGCGCCCCCACGGCGTTGTTGTCCATCATTCCACCCGCGTCACACGGTTGGGCTTGAAACCCAGGTCGGCGGCCTTGCCCTTGCGCCCACGCGCGGCGCGGGCGTTGTTGAGGCTGCGGATTTCCAGTGTTTCGTCGCGCTCCTTGCCGCCGCGGCCAATGCCGGCTATGCGGATGCTGCGGGTGTAGGCCACCGCGCCGGCAAGCGTGTCTTTGGCCTCCAGGTCGATCAACATCAGGCCGCGTCCGCCCTTCTCCATCTGCTTGAGCTCGCTGATGTCAAAGGTGAGGATGCGCCCGCCGGTGGACGCGCAGGCCACGTGCGTGGCGGGCGCCAGCGCCTGGCTGCCGCTGGTGAACGCGGCGTGCGAAGGCGCACAAATCGTCTCGCCCTCGCCCAGGTTGAGGAAAGCCTTGCCGCCCTTCTGGCGCGAGACCATGTTCTCCACCGTGGCGATGAAACCGTAGCCGCCCGAGCCACTCAGCAGCAGCACGGCGTTGGCCGGGCCGGCAAAGTAATGCAGCGGCTGGGTGCCGGATTCGAGGTCGATCAGGGTGGTGATGGGCTGGCCGTCGCCCCGGGCACCGGGCAGCGCAGACACGGGCACCGAATACACGCGCCCGTTGCTGCCAAACACGATGAGCGTGTCCACCGTGCGGCACTCGAAGGTACCGTACAGGCCGTCGCCCGCCTTGAAGGCGAAGCCGCCCGCCTCGTGGCCGTGACCGGTGCGCGCACGCACCCACCCCTTTTGTGACACCACCACCGTCACCGGCTCGTCCACCACCTTGACCTCGGCCACGGCTTTCTTCTCGGCCTGGATGAGGGTGCGGCGGGCGTCGGCAAAGGTCTTGGCGTCTGCCTCGATCTCCTTGACCATGAGCCGGCGCAGCGTCGCTTCGCTGCCCAGAATGTCTTCGAGTTTGCCCTGCTCTTCGCGCAGTTCTTTCAGCTCCTGCTCGATCTTGATGGCTTCCAGTCGCGCCAGTTGGCGCAGCCGGATTTCCAGGATGTCCTCGGCCTGCCGGTCGCTCAGATTGAAGCGCGCGATCAGCGCCGCCTTGGGCTCATCGCTCTGGCGGATGATGGCGATCACCTCGTCGATGTTGAGCAGCACCAGCTGCCGGCCTTCGAGGATGTGGATGCGGTCCAGCACCTTTTGCAGGCGGTGCTGGCTGCGCCGGGTGATGGTGGTCTGGCGGAAGCTGATCCACTCCAGCAGCATCTGGCGCAGCGACTTCTGGATGGGTTTGCCGTCCAGGCCCACCATGGTCATGTTGATGGAGGACGAGGTCTCCAGACTGGTGTGGGCCAGCAGGGTGGTGATGAGCTCCTGCTGCAGGGTGCGGCTGGTCTTGGGTTCGAACACCAGGCGCACGGCGGCATCCTTGCTCGACTCGTCGCGCACGCCGTCCAGCACCGCCAGCACGGTTTGTTTGAGCTGGTTCTGGTCTTGTGTCAGCGCCTTTTTGCCGGCCTTGAGCTTGGGGTTGGTCAGCTCCTCGATTTCTTCCAGCACCTTTTGCGAGCTGACACCCGGCGGCAATTCGTTGACCACCAGCTGCCACTGACCCCGCGCCAGTTCCTCGATCTTCCAGCGTGCGCGCACCTTGAGGCTGCCGCGGCCGCTGCGGTAGGCGTCGGCAATGTCGGAAGCCGTGCTGATGATTTGGCCACCACCGGGGTAGTCGGGGCCGGGCACGAGCGTGAACAGGTCCTCATCGCTCAGTTTGGGGTTTTTCACCAGCGCCACACAGGCGTCGGCCACCTCGCGCAGGTTGTGGCTGGGGATTTCGGTGGCCAGGCCCACGGCGATGCCGCTGGCGCCGTTGAGCAGCACAAAAGGCAGGCGCGCCGGCAACTGGCGCGGTTCTTCAAACGAGCCGTCGTAGTTGGGGA
The DNA here is from genome assembly GCF_042665235.1 of Hydrogenophaga defluvii. NCBI lineage: Bacteria > Pseudomonadati > Pseudomonadota > Betaproteobacteria > Burkholderiales > Comamonadaceae > Hydrogenophaga > Hydrogenophaga defluvii. Next base: position 30,985 of record NZ_JBHTBZ010000055.1, read on the forward strand.
TGAAATCCACCGTGCCCTGGTCGATTTCGTCGAGCAGCAGCCCGGTGATCTTGGCCAGCCGGGCCTCGGTGTAGCGCATGGCGGCGGCACCGTCGCCATCGCGGCTACCGAAGTTGCCCTGGCCGTCGATCAGCGGGTAGCGCTGGGAAAAATCCTGCGCCATGCGCACCAGCGCGTCGTAAGCAGCGCTGTCGCCGTGCGGGTGGTACTTGCCCAGCACGTCGCCTACCACCCGGGCACTCTTCACCGGCTTGGCCGCCGTGTTGCCCGAGTAACCCAGGTCCATGCGCTCCATGCTGTAAAGGATGCGCCGCTGCACCGGCTTCTGGCCGTCGCACACATCGGGCAGCGCCCGGCCTTTGACCACGCTCAGCGCGTATTCGAGGTAGGCGCGCTGGGCGTAGGCGGCCAGGCTGTCGTCGTCGGGCTCCACGGGCGGGGGCGGCGCAGGGGGTTCGGCGGGCGGTGGGGTCTGCGGCTCGTCGGGCAGGATCAGTTCTTCGGTCATGTGTTTCTTCGAATCAGCTCAAGCGATCCCCGTCAAATGTCGATGTCCACCTCGTCGCCGCGCAGCTCCATCAGTTCGCGGCGCGCCGCCGCCTCGCCCTTGCCCATGAGCTTGGTGATCTCGGCCTCGGTGCGGGCGAAGTCGATGTTGCCCAGTTGCACTGGCAGCAGCCGGCGCGTGTCGGGGTTGAGGGTGGTGTCCCACAGTTGTTCGGCGCTCATCTCACCCAGGCCCTTGAAGCGGCTGATGGGGCATTTTTCGCGTGGCACGCCATCTTTGGCGCATTTGTCGAGGATGGCGGTCAGCTCGCCGTCGTCCAGCGCGTAGTGTTTGGCCGCCGGCTTTTTGCCGCGCGCGGGCACGTCCACCCGGAACAGCGGCGGGCGCGCCACAAACACGTGGCCGGCCTCGATGAGCTTGGGAAAGTGGCGGAAAAACAGCGTGAGCAGCAGCACCTGGATGTGCGAACCGTCCACATCGGCGTCCGAGAGGATGCAGATCTTGCCGTACCGCAGGCCACTGAGGTCGGGGCTGTCGGTAGGGCCGTGCGGGTCCACACCGATGGCCACCGAGATGTCGTGAATTTCGTTGTTGGCAAACAGGCGGTCGCGCTCCACCTCCCAGGTGTTGAGCACCTTGCCACGCAGCGGCAGCACGGCCTGGCATTCTTTGTCGCGGCCCATTTTGGCGCTGCCACCGGCCGAGTCGCCCTCCACCAGAAACAACTCGTTGTGGGCGATGTCGCGGCTTTCGCAGTCGGTCAGCTTGCCGGGCAGCACGGCCACGCCGCTGCCCTTGCGCTTTTCCACCTTCTGGCCGGCGCGCTGGCGCGTCTGCGCGGCCTTGATGGCCAGCTCGGCCAGCTTCTTGCCGTGGTCCACGTGCTGGTTGAGCCAGAGTTCGAGCGTCGGGCGCACAAAGCTGGACACCAGCCGCACCGCGTCGCGCGAGTTGAGCCGCTCCTTGACCTGACCCTGGAACTGGGGGTCCAACACCTTGGCGCTTAGAACGTAGCTGGCGCGGGCAAACACGTCCTCGGGCAGCAGCTTGACGCCCTTGGGCAGCAGGCTGTGCAAGTCGATGAAGCTCTTGACGGCGTTGAACAGGCCATCACGCAAACCGCTGTCGTGGGTGCCACCGGCGCTGGTGGGGATGAGGTTGACGTAGCTCTCGCGCACCGGCTGGCCGTCTTCGGTGAAAGCCACGCACCAGTTGGCGCCCTCGCCTTCGGCAAAACTCTCGCTGCTGGCGTCGGCAAAACCTTCACCGTCAAACAGGGGGATCACCGGCTCGCCATTCAGGGTCTGCTGCAGGTAGTCGCGCAGGCCGCCTTTGTATTGCCAGGTCTGGGTTTCCTTGGTTTTTTCGTTCACCAGGGACACCGCCACGCCAGGCATCAGCACCGCCTTGCTGCGCAGCAGGTGGGTCAGCTCGCCCAGGGGCAGGGTGGCCGAATCGAAGTACTTGGCGTCGGGCCAGGCGCGCACCGTGGTGCCTTGTTTGCGCTCGCCGTCCTGCAGCGGGCGGATGGCGATGGGTTCCACCACGTCGCCGGCAGCAAACACCAGGCGGGCGAATTGCCCTTCGCGGTGGCTGCTCACCTCCAGCCGGGTGGACAGCGCGTTGGTCACGCTCACGCCCACGCCGTGCAGGCCACCCGAAAAGCTGTAGGCGCCGCCCTTGCCCTTGTCGAACTTGCCACCCGCATGCAGCCGGGTGAACACCAGCTCGATGACGGGCGCGTTTTCCTCAGGGTGCAGGCCGTGCGGGATGCCCCGGCCATCGTCCTCCACGCTCACCGAGCCGTCGGTGTGCAGGATGACCTTGATTTTCTTGCCGTAACCGGCCAACGCCTCGTCGGCGGCGTTGTCCAGCACCTCTTGGATGATGTGCAGCGGGTTGTCGGTGCGGGTGTACATGCCCGGCCGCTGCTTGACCGGCTCCAGCCCCTTGAGGACGCGGATGGAGCCTTCGGAATACTCGGGAACGGGTTTGACTGCCATGGGCGCGGATTGTAGGCGGGGCGCTCCCGCCCTCCTTCGAACGGGCGCAGCCCCAGGGCACCAGGCACCCGATCGCCCGGCTCAGGCACTCAGCGCGCCAGCGCGAGCTGTTCGCCACCGGGGGCACCCAGGCGCCTCCCAGCGGAGTGTTGTCCCACTGGTGCCGGCGTCACGGCGTGCAGAGCGGCTTGCGAGGTGCCATAAGAGGTGCCCGTCCCGCCTTCCAGCTTGAACACGTTCACCACCTCAGTCAGGCGCGCGGCCTGCGCGCGCAGGCTGTCGGCGGCAGCGGCGCTCTCTTCCACCAGCGCCGCGTTTTGCTGCGTCACCTGGTCCATTTGCATGACCGCCGTGCCCACCTGTTCGATGCCGGTGGTCTGCTCGGCGGTGGCGGCTGAAATCTCGCGGATCAACTGGCTCACGTTGCGCACGCGGTCCACAATGTCCTGCATCGCGGCGCCTGCCTCGCTGGCAATCACCGTGCCCTGCTCCACCTGGCCCACGCTCTGGCCAATCAGGTCCTTGATCTCCTTGGCGGCGCTGGCGCTGCGCTGCGCCAGGTTGCGCACCTCGCTGGCCACCACGGCAAAACCGCGCCCCTGCTCGCCGGCCCGGGCGGCTTCCACGGCGGCGTTCAGCGCCAGGATGTTGGTCTGGAAGGCAATCCCATCGATCACGCCGATGATGTCGGCGATCCGGCGCGACGAATCCGCAATGCCTTGCATGGTCGAGACCACCCGGCCCACCTTCTCGCCACCGTTGTTGGCGGCATCGGAGGTTTGCTGGGCCAGCTTGTTCGCCTGCTCGGCGGTGTCGGCGTTGCTGCGCACGGTGCCGGTCAGCTCTTCCATGGAGGCCGCTGTTTCTTCCAGGTTGCTGGCCTGTTCTTCGGTGCGCTGGCTCAGGTCCTGCGTGCCCGATGCGATCTGCTGTGAACCGGTGGCAATGCTGTCGCTGGCCTGGCGCACCTGGCCCACCACATTGGCGAGTTGCTGGCGCATGGCTGCCATGGCCGCCACGATACTGGACGAGTCGCCGGGGCGCACGTCGATGGAGCGGGCCAGGTCACCCTGAGCGATGCTGGTGGCCACATCCACGGCGTACGCAGGCTCGCCACCGAGCTGGCGTGTGATGTTGCGCGAAATCAGCATGCCCAGCGCCATGCCAACCAGCAATGCACCCGCCACCAGCACCACCATGGTCCAGAAGGTGGTGTTGTAGCTCTCCACACTTTCTTTGAACAGACGCTCGGCGTTGTTCTCCTTGACGACCGTGAGCTCGGTCATGAGCTTGTCCACCACGTCCACCTGGCGTTTGAAGTCGGTGAACAACAAATCGGTGGACTTGCGGGCCTGGGACAGTTCTTCACCCGCAATGGAGCGCGAGATGTTGTCCACCTCTTTCTGGTAGGTCTGCCACTGCGTGTCGAGTTCGGCAAACATGGCTCGTCCTCGTTCGCTGTAAAAAAGCGGTTTGGCCCTGTCCATCAGGCTGCGGGCCTGGGCCATGTTCTTCTGTATGCCGGCCAGCGCAGCTTCACGCTGTTCCTTGGTGGACGCCAGAATGGCATTGCGCACGTCTCGGCCGATGTACAACAGATTGATGTTGGCCTCTTTGGTCAACGACAGTCCTACGAGGTCGCTTTCGTAGGATGTTTTGGCCGCCTCGTTCATGCGCTGCATGTTGAACAAGGCCACCCCGCCCACCACCAGACTGAGAGCTGCGACCAAAATGAAACTGGTGGTGAGCAGCGCGCCCACCCGGAAACGTGACAAGAACGACATGAAGACTCCCTGGGAGGCGCGTTTGCGCAGTTATGTGAATCGAAACAATCAGGCGGCAACGGTTTCTTGAACAGCGTCCAGCAACCCAATGTCTTCGCTGGACATGAGCCGCTCGATGTCCACCAGGATCAGCATGCGCGCTTGGTCGCCCTGGGCTTCGGTGGCGATGCCGGTGACGTAGGCCGCGTCCATGCCGCTGGACAACTGGGGCGGCGGTTTGATCTGCTCTCGGGTCAAGGCCACCACATCCGACACCGAATCGACCACGATGCCGATCACCCGTTTGCCGATGTTGAGCACGATGGTGGCGGTGATGTCGTTGTATTCGGGTGTCTGGCCGAACTTGATGCGCAGGTCCACGATGGGCACGATCACACCACGCAGGTTGACCACACCTCTCATGAACTCAGGTGCGTTGGCGATGCGGGTGGGCTCGGTGTAGCCCCGGATTTCTTGCACCGTCAGGATGGGGATGCCGTATTCCTCTTGGCCGAGTCGGAAGCTGAGGTATTCGCCCGCGTGGGCGTCGGGGACGTTCTTGTCGTTTGGCATGGCGTGCATGGCCTCCCTGATTCTTCGTTGTAAAAAACGCCCCCATCACTGGGGGCAAAGCACGGGCGGGTCATCTGTGCGCCCGTGACACTCTCAAATGAACAATGCGGTTGAACGCTCGAACGACTGGTTAAAAGGACGTCCAGTCGCCATCGCCCCCACCCGCCGCGCCTGCGGTGGCCAAAGCCATGGCGGGCAGCTTGGGTTCGGCCGAGCGGGCGGCCACTTTGCGCTGCGCAACGGGTTTGGACACCGGCGCCCGCACCACGGGTGCAACCGGTGCCGCACGGGGTGCTGCTTGCGCCACAGGCGCCACACGCGCCACGCCCCCGGCGGGCAGTTGGAACACCGACACCACCTGCAACAACTGGGCAGCCTGCTGGCGCAAGCCATCGGCCGCCGCCGCGCTTTCTTCCACCAAGGCCGCGTTTTGTTGGGTGGCCTGGTCCATCTGGGTGACGGCTTCACCGATCTGCGACACACCGGCGCTTTGTTCGGCGCTGGCGGCGGTGATTTCGCCCATGATGTCGGTCACACGGCGGATGGCATCGACCACTTCCTGGATGGTGTGACCGGCCTGGTCCACCAGGGTGGTGCCCTGGTCCACCCGCTGGGTGCTGGCGCTGATCAGTTCCTTGATTTCCTTGGCGGCGTTGGCGCTGCGCTGCGCCAGGTTGCGCACCTCGCTGGCCACCACCGCAAAACCCCGGCCCTGTTCACCAGCGCGTGCGGCTTCCACCGCCGCATTGAGCGCCAGGATGTTGGTCTGGAAGGCGATGCCATCGATGACGCCAATGATGTCGGCGATGCGGCGCGACGCCTCGTTGATGCTGCGCATGGTGGCCACCACCTCCTGCACCTCGGCACCACCCTTGACGGCCACACTGCTGGCGCTCACCGCCAGTTGGTTGGCTTGGGATGCGTTGTCGGCGTTCTGCTTGACGGTGGTGCTCAGTTCTTCCATGGACGCGGCTGTTTCTTCCAGCGCGCTGGCCTGCTCTTCGGTGCGGCCCGACAAGTCCTGGTTGCCGGTGGCGATCTGGGCCGAAGCCGAGGCCACCGATTCGGCGTTTTGGCGCACCTGCCCCACCACGCCCGCCAGTTGCTCCCGCATGCGGGCCATGGCCGCCAGAATGCTCTGGTTGTCGCCCGCACGGGTCAGCACGTCCATGGCCAGTTTGCCGTCGGCGATCTGGCTGGCCACGGCCACGGCGTAGTGCGGCTCGCCGCCGAGTTGGCGCGACAACCAGCGGCTGAACAAAGCCGCCGCCACCACCGCCAGCACCACCGCAATGGCCGACGCCACGATCAAGGCGATGCGTGACGAGGCATACACCTGATCGGCGTAGGCGCTGGCGTCCTGCCCGCCTTTGGTGTTGAGGTCCACCAGTTCCAGCAGGCGGTTCGAACCTTCGTCGAACATTTTTTGCGACTCGCCACGCAACAGCGTCCGTGCCTGGTCGTTTCTGTTGGTTCGGGACAGCTCAATCAGACGGCGGTTGACCGCGAGGTAGTTGCTCCAAGCCGTCTCGAAGCGCTGCCAGATGGCACGCTCTGCGTCAGACGAAATCAGCTGGTCGTATTCCTTCGACTTGCGCTCGATGGTGACCAGCAGTGCCTTCATGTCCGCTTCGGCGGCCTGCATGTCGCTGTCATCGGTGGACAACACATGCTGGAATTCGGCGATCCTGAAATCGGAGGTGTGGGTGTTGAGCGCCGAGGTCACGATGGAACTGGGCAACCAGTTGGTGGTGACTTCGGTGGACGCGTGGTTGATCTGCGCCATGCGCAAGATGGCCAACACGGCGGAGCCACACAGCAGCGCGATCACCAAGCCAAAGGCGATGGTCAAACGGGCGGCAACGGAGAGGGGGGTTTTGGTTTGCATATCGGCCTCACTGCTGTTGTTTGTTGGACGGCGTTGGTGCCGATGCGGCCCGATGCTGGCCCTGGTGGTGTGTGCACGCGGCACGCGCCGAAACCCTTGATGACTGATGCAACTTCATTGTTTTCTCCCTTGAATGTTCAACCGACCGCACGAACACATACACCCGGGGCTGCGGCGAGCCCCCGGCGCTGACAAAACGGCATCACCTGGCAGCAGCAGGCCGCGCAGCCCGTGGTGGGCGCGTGCTGGCAACTGAGGCAGGAATAAAGGGGGTGAGGTGCGGCGCGACAAGCGCCACACGGGCTTGTGCGGAAACCGCTGGCGCAGCAGATGCGCCTAAACCGTGAACAGACATGACCTACTCCCTGACATCGCCTTGGTGACGAACTAACTTTTTTTGACACTTTACGCGAGCCACCGCGTGAAAGCAAAAACAATTTCACACATTCCACGAACAACCTGACGCAATGGTCGCCTTCGCAACAATTGTCAAATCCATCCGCGCGGCGTTTGCTACATTTGCCCGATGCAATCCCCTGCCCGCCTTTCCATCGCACAGGTGCTGATCTGTGGCGGTGCCATCGTCACCTTGTCCATGGGCATACGCCACGGTTTTGGCCTGTGGCTGCAGCCCATCACCCAGGCCCACGACTGGACACGCGAAAGTTTTGCGCTGGCCATTGCGGTGCAGAACCTGGCCTGGGGCGTGTTCGGCATCTTTGCCGGCATGTTGGCCGACCGTTTTGGCGGCGCGCGCGTGCTCATGGGCGGTGCGCTGCTGTACGCCGCCGGTCTGGCCGGCATGGCCCTGACCACCACCTCCCTGGGTTTTGCGCTGACCGCCGGTGTGCTGATTGGCATGGCGCAGGCCGGCACCACCTACGCGGTGGTGTATGGCGTGATCGGCCGCCAGATTCCGGCCGACAAACGCTCGTGGGCCATGGGCATGGCAGCGGCCGCGGGCTCGTTCGGACAGTTTCTGATGGTGCCGGTGGAGGGGCTGCTGATCGACAGGCTGGGCTGGCAAGACGCGTTGCTGGCGCTGGGCGTGGCGGTGTTGCTGATCGCGCCGTTGGCCCTGGGCCTGAGAGAACCGGGCTTTGCGGGTGGCGCACCGGCCAAACGGGAACAGAGCATTGCCCACGCACTGCGCGAGGCCTTCCGCTACCGCAGCTTCCAGTTGCTGATGGCGGGCTACTTTGTGTGCGGTTTCCAGGTGGTGTTCATTGGCGTGCACATGCCCAGCTACTTGAAGGACCACGGCCTGTCGCCCCAGGTGGCGAGTTATGCGCTGGCCATCATCGGGCTGTTCAACGTGGTGGGCACCTACGCGGTGGGCGTGCTCGGCCAGCGCCTGTCGCGCCCCAAGATCCTGTCCTTCATCTATTTCGCGCGTTCGGTGGCCATCACCGTGTTCCTGCTGGCGCCGCTGACACCGGCCAGCGTTTACGTGTTCTCGGCGGTCATTGGTCTGCTGTGGTTGTCCACCGTGCCACCCACCAACGCGGTGCTGGCGCAAATCTTCGGTGTGGCCCACCTGTCCATGCTCAGCGGTTTTGTGTTCTTCAGCCACCAGATCGGCAGCTTCATGGGCGTGTGGCTGGGCGGCCTGCTGTACGACCGCACGGGCAGCTACGACATCGTGTGGCTGATCGCCATCGCGCTGGGCGTGTTTGCTGGCCTGGTCAACCTGCCGGTGCGTGAAACACCCATCCAGCGCGCCCCCAGCGGAGCCGCCGCATGAGCACACCACGCCGTCTGACGCTGGCCGCACTGGCCGCCGCCGCGCTGCTGGCGGTGTTCGCGCTCTACACCCGGCCCGACTTTCTGTTGAAACTGGCCGATCAGGTCTGGGCCTGTTTCTGATGATGGCCACGCTGCCCCATGGCGCAGAAGCGCCCTCTGAATGGATCACCCGCTGGGCCCACCTGCTGCCGCCCAGCGCACGCGTGCTGGACGTGGCGTGTGGCGCCGGCCGCCACACGCGCTGGCTGGCGAACCAGGGCCACCGACTCACCGCCGTGGACCGCAACCCCGAAGCGCTCGCCGGTCTGGCGCGTGTGGCGCGCGTGCTGTGCGCGGACATCGAAAACGGCCCCTGGCCGCTGAACGCCGAGCGTTTTGACGCCGTGGTGGTGACCAACTACCTGTGGCGCCCGCTGTGGCCCACCTTGCTGGACAGCCTGGCCCCCGGTGGCGTGCTGCTGGTTGAGACCTTTGCCCATGGCAATGCCAGCGTGGGCAAGCCCTCACGGCCCGACTTTCTGCTGCAACCCGGCGAGCTGCTGCAACACTGCCACGGCCTGCGTGTGGTGGGTTTTGAAGACGGCTTCTGTGAGGCGCCAGCACGCTACGTGCAGCGCATCTGCGCGGTCCGCGAGGCCATGCCGGCAGCCGACCCGCCCGCCCGCTACCGCCTGCCCAGCAAGGGACAGATGCCGCCCCAGTGAGCCCCCGGGCTCTGGGTAGAATGTGGCGATTGCGCCACCGGCGCGGCTCACTGACACGGATTCGAGCTATGACCCCCATCACTGGCAGCATCGTTGCCCTCGTTACCCCCTTTCACCCGGACGGCAGCGTCGACTACCCCGCCCTGCGCAAGCTGATCGACTGGCACATCGCCGAAGGCACCGATTGCATCGGCGTCGTGGGCACCACCGGCGAATCGCCCACGGTCAATGTGGACGAGCACTGCGAAATCATCCGCGTGTCGGTGGAGCAGGCCAAAGGCCGCGTGCCCATCATGGCCGGCTGCGGTGCCAACTCCACCGCCGAGGCCATCGAACTGGCCCGCTTCGCCAAAAAGGTCGGTGCCGACTGCCAACTGCAAGTGGTGCCGTACTACAACCGGCCCACACAGGAAGGCCAGTACCAGCACTTCCGATCAATAGCCGAAGCCGTGGGCGACCTGCCCATGGTGCTCTACAACGTGCCCGGCCGCAGCGTGGCCGACATGTTCCACGACACCGTGTTGCGCCTGGCCCAGGTGCCCGGCATCGTCGGCATCAAGGAAGCCACCGGCAACATCGAGCGGGCGCAGTGGCTGATCAAGGAAACGCCGGCGGACTTCGCCGTCTACTCCGGCGACGACGCCACCGCCGTGGCGCTGATGTTGTGTGGTGGCCAGGGCAACGTGAGCGTGACCGCCAACGTGGCGCCGCGTCTGATGCACGAGCTGTGTGTGGCCGCCATCGCGGGCGACCGCGCCCGCGCCATGCAGATCCAGCTGCAGCTGCTGCCGGTGCACAAGCACCTCTTCGTCGAAGCCAACCCCATCCCGGTCAAGTGGGCCGTGGAGCGTATGGGGCTGTGTGGCGGCACCATGCGCCTGCCCATGACGCCACTGTCTGCCAGCGCGCAACCGGTGGTCGAGCAGGCCCTGCGCGACGCCGGCCTGCTGGCCTGAGCGTTGCCCGGCGCCCCCTTTTTGTTTCCAGTCTTTTTTGGGTACACCATGCCTGCACGACGCACCGCCTCATCCTTCCGTCCTCACCACAGCACCCGCCTGGGTGTGCTGGCACTGGCCGCATCGCTGGCCACCGGCTGCAGCGTGCTGGAGACCGACAAGATCGACTACAAAAGCGCCAAACGTGCCAGCACCCTGGAAGTGCCGCCCGACCTGACCCAGATCAACCGCGAGTCGCGTTATGTGGTGCCTGGCACCAGCGTCACCGCCAGCGGCTTCCAGACCACGCAGACCACGGCGGCAGCTGCGGCCGGCACTGCGGTGGCAGCCGCCTCGTTGGGTGACGTTCGCATCGAGCGTTCGGGCTCTCAGCGTTGGCTGGTCATCAAACGGCCTGCCGACCAGCTGTGGCAACCGGTGGTGGACTTCTGGCAGGAGAACGGCTTTTTGCTGACCCAAGACCAGCAGGCCCTGGGCATCATGGAAACCGACTGGGCAGAGAACCGCGCCAAACTGCCACAAGACGTGATCCGCAGCACCTTGGGCAAGGTGTTTGACTCGCTCTACTCCACCGGCGAGCGCGACCGTTTCCGCACCCGGCTCGAGCGCACCGCCGATGGTGGCACCGAGATCTACATCAGCCACCGCGGCATGATCGAGGTGTACGCGAACGACCGCAAAGACCAGACCGTGTGGCAGCCGCGCCCGGCCGACCCGGAACTGGAAACCGAATTCCTGCGCCGGCTGATGGTCAAGCTGGGCGTGCCACAAGAACAGGCCAAGGCTCAGGCCGCCAGCACGACCGTGCCGAGCGCCGCCCGTGCCACCTCGCTCAACGGCGCGCCGGCGCTGGAGTTCGACGACAACTTCGACCGCGCCTGGCGGCGCGTGGGCCTGTCGCTCGACCGCACGGGCTTCACCGTGGAAGACCGCGACCGCGCCCAAGGCCTGTACTTTGTGCGCTATGTGGCACCCGACCCCAACACGTCGAAAGAACCCAGCTTCCTGGGCCGCCTGTTCGGCGCAGGCAAGCCCGCCGACGCCACCCCGGTGCGCTACCGCATCCTGGTGCGCAGCGTCGGCGACAAAACCACCGTGTCCGTGCTGGACGCGCAAGGCCAGCCCGACAAATCGGCCAACGCCCAGCGCATCACCCAGGTGCTGGTGGACGACCTGAAGTGACACCCCACTGAGCCTGTGTGATCGATACAAGGGCCACCTTCGGGTGGCCCTTGGCACGTCTGGGGCGCCCGTGCCGCAGCAGAGGCATTCGCGTGCCGTGCAACCCCCTGCAAGACGCCGGGTTGTCACGAAATTGAAACGCCGCTGCCGCATTCTCTGCAGCGTCGCATCAACACGTTTCCCCCATGCATTGGTTGCTCTCGCTGCGCATAGGCACGCGCCTCGCGCTCGCTTTTGGCGCCCTCCTCCTCTTGCTGGCCGCCCTGGCGGGCAGCGCCCTGATAGGCACCCAGCGCCTGGCCACCAGCGGTGAGGTGTTGTACACCCAACGCACCTTGCCACTGGTCGAGCTGGCCCGGGTCGATGCCCTGCTCGGACAGAGCCGCAGCTCCGTGATGGAGATGCTGATCGACCCCGGCACCGCCAACATCGAACGCCGCAGTGCCGAACTGCGCCGCCAGGTGGTGCAGGCGCGCAGCGCATGGGCCGCCTACCGCAAAGCCAACCAGGCACCCCCCCAGGCCATCCTGGACTTGGCCGTGGACTTCGAGCCCCTGCTCACCGCCTACCTGGATCAGGGCCTGGCGCCCGCAGCACAGGCCGCTTCCGAAGGCCGCTACGACGACACCGTGGCGCAGTACAGCGACCACATCGCCCCCCTGGCCCCCCGGGTGGCACAGGCCATGGCCGCGCTCACCGACGCCGAGGTGGCGCTGGCCCAGGCCGAGTTCGCCCGGGTGCAGCAGGTGGCCCACTACACGCGCTGGCTGATGTGGGGCGGCACATTGCTGGCCTTGCTGCTCGGCGCCTGGCTGGCCTGGGCCATCACGCGCTCTGTCACCGGGCCGCTGCGGCAGGCGGTGGCTGCGGCGGCGGCCATTGCCCAAGGTGACCTGCGACCTCCGCTGGCCCCCCAGGGACGCGACGAGTGTGCCGAGCTGCTGCACGGCCTGCGCGGCATGTGCCAACAGCTCAGCCATGTGGTCGAACAGGTGCGCCTGGGCAGCCAGGGGGTGGCCCACGGTGCCGACGACGTGACTTCGGGCACGGGCGACCTGTCTGGTCGCACCGAACAACAGGCCGCCAGCTTGGAAGAAACCAGCGCGGCCATGGAAGAACTCACCCGCATGGCCGACCACGGCCGGCACACCGCCCAACAGGCCAGCACGCTGGCGCGCTCGGCCAGCCAGACCGCCAGCGCGGGTGGCGCCGCCGTGGCCCAGGTGGTGGCCACCATGGCGGGCATACACGACAGCTCGCGCCGCATCGGCGACATCATCGGCGTCATCGACGGCATCGCCTTCCAGACCAACATCCTGGCGCTCAATGCCGCCGTAGAAGCCGCGCGGGCCGGCGAGCAGGGTCGGGGTTTTGCGGTGGTGGCCGGCGAGGTGCGCAGCCTGGCACAGCGCAGCGCCCAAGCCGCGCGCGAAATCAAGGCCCTGATCGGCGACAGCCTGAGCCAGGTGAGCGCCGGTGCCTCGCAAGTGCGCGAGGCCGGCGAGCGTGTGGGCGGCCTGGTGGCCGAGGTCGATGAAGTGCGCAGCCTCATCGACGTGCTGCACAACGCCAGCCAGCAGCAGAACAGCACCGTGCAACAGATTGCCCAGACCGTGGGCCTGATCGACCAGAACACCCAATCCAACGCGGCCCTGGCCGAACAAAGTGCCGCCGCCGCCGACAGCCTGCGCCAACAGGCGCAGCGCCTGATGGGACTGGTGGCCACTTTCCGCACCCACAACCCGCCCCTGGCCCTGGGCCGGGACTGACCGCCCGATCACACGAGCCCCTGAACCATGACCGACCACGAAGACCTGGTGCGCCGCATCGAACGCGACCTGATGGACAGCTACGACGAAGAACTGGAACTCGAAATCGAGGACCGCCACCCGGACATGGCCACCCACGCGCTGGGCGCGGGCGACACCGAGGCCGACAAATCGCAACGCATCGCGTATTTCCGCGAACTGTTCCGCCTGCAGGCCGAGCTGGTGAAACTGCAAGACTGGGTGGCGGCCAGCAAACAAAAGGTGGTCATCCTGTTCGAGGGCCGCGACGCGGCCGGCAAGGGTGGCGTCATCAAACGCATCACCCAGCGCCTGAACCCGCGTGTGTGCCGCGTGGTGGCCCTGCCCGCCCCCAACGACCGCGAGCGCACCCAGTGGTACTTCCAGCGCTACGCCACCCACCTGCCTGCGGCGGGCGAGATGGTGCTGTTCGACCGCAGCTGGTACAACCGCGCCGGCGTCGAACGGGTGATGGGTTTTTGCAGCGACGACGAGTACGAGGAGTTTTTCCGCTCGGTGCCCGAGTTCGAGCGCATGCTGGTGCGCTCGGGCATCAAGGTGCTGAAGTACTGGTTCTCCATCACCGACGAAGAGCAGCACCTGCGCTTTCTGGGCCGCATCCACGACCCGCTCAAGCAGTGGAAACTCAGCCCCATGGACTTGGAAAGCCGCCGCCGCTGGGAGGACTACACGCGCGCCAAGGAAACCATGCTGGAGCGCACCCACATCCCCGAAGCGCCGTGGTGGGTGGTGCCGGCCGACGACAAGAAGAAGGCCCGGCTGAACTGCATCCACCACCTGCTGTCGCAGTTCGAGTACGCGGAGATCCAGCGCCCCGAGGTGCAACTGCCGGCCCGCGTGCGCAACCCCGACTACCTGCGTCACCCGGTGCCTGCCGACATCATCGTGCCTGCGGTGTACTGAGTCCGGTGTCCGCATTGGTTCAAGGCGTTGGCCCCACGCCCACCCGCCTGCCCACCCCCATCCAGCCCACCACATCGCTGCCGGCGCTGGCCCGCCGGATCTCGCTGACCTGGGTCAGCCTGACCCTGGCCAGCGCCGCCTTGATCGTCATCTGGGCCGCCACCTGGCAGCGCACCGCGTCCGAACAGCGCCTGATCGAGTCGAACGCGCTGGCACAACAGCGCAGTGTGGCCATCATCCTGTCGGAAAACCTCACGCAGGTGGTGGACCGGGGCCGCCTGCTCGCGCTGTCCGCCGACGACTGGTTCGAAGGCCGACGCAGTACCACCGTTGCGCGTGTGAACCTGCAGTTGGCCACCGACCAGGTGTTTCTGCGCGCTGCGCTGTACAACCCCGCGCTGGCGTTGCAGTTCCAGTCCGCACCCACGCCAGTGGACGCGCGGCTGGAAGCCGCGGTGCGTGAAGCCGCCTTGCGACTGAAGGCGGCCGCCGAACCGTCGCTGGAAATCGTCGCTGCGCCGCCCGGCGCAACCGAGAGCTGGTCGTTGCCGCTGCTGTATGCCGTGATGGACCGCCACGCCCAAGTGCGGGGCTACCTGTTGTTGCACATGGACCTGGGCTACCTGCTGCAGTTGTACCGTGACGTGGAGCTCGGCCACACCGGCTCCATCAAATTGCTGGCGCCCGATCACACGCTGCTTGCCGAGGTGCGCGCCGAAGGCCTGTCGCTCCCCGTCCAGCCCCAACGTATCCAAGGGCTGGACGGCACCCTTGCCACCGAGGGCCACCGCACCATCGACATCGACGGCCGTGGCGATGTGCAACTGCTGGCGTTCCGGCGCGCGGAACGCACGCCCTTCTGGGTGGCAGTCGGTCGCAGCGCCGACGAAATCCTGGCGGGGCATGAACGCTTCAACCTGCGGGTGTGGGCCACCCTGGGGCTGCTCTCGGCGGTGTTGCTTGCCGCCGCATCGCTGCTGCTGCGCAGCCTGCGCCGCCAGCAGGCGCTGATCGATGCGCTGCGCCGCTCTGACCAGGAGAAACAAAGCCTCATCCTGCAACTGGAGGACGAAAAATCGCGTGCGCTGGCGCTGGCCTCGCTCGACCACCTCACCGGGCTGAACAACCGCCGCATGTTCAACCAACTGGCCGGCAGCCACCTGGCGGCCGCACGGCGCAGCCCCAAACACTACGCCCTGCTCTACCTCGACCTGGACCGCTTCAAACTCATCAACGACAGCCTGGGTCACCACGTGGGCGACCTGCTGTTGCAAGCGGTGGGCCAGCGGCTGCGCACCCACGTGCGCAGCGGCGACATCCTGGGCCGCATGGGTGGCGACGAGTTCGCCCTGCTGGTCACCGGTGTCGATCAGGCGGCCGATGTGGGCCTGATCGCGGCCAAACTGGTGACCGAACTCAGCCAGCCCTACATCGATCTGGCGGGCCACGACCTGCACGTCACGCCCAGCGTGGGCATCGCCTTCTTTCCGCGCGATGGCCACGACATCACCGTGTTGTGCCGCAGTGCAGACACCGCCATGTACCAGTCCAAACGGGCCGGGCGGGGCCGCTACACCTTCTACGACGCGGCACTCAACCCGGCGGGCCCCAAACGCTATGCGCTGGAGCGCCAATTGCCACGCGCCATCCAGGACGGCGAGCTGGTGCTGCACTTCCAGCCCAAAGTCCAGCTCAGCGACATGCGCATCGTCGGCATGGAGGCCTTGGTCCGCTGGCAACACCCCGAATTCGGTCTGGTGTTTCCAGGCGACTTCATCCCCATCGCCGAACAGGCCAGCCTGATCGGCGCGCTGGGCGACTGGGTCATGCAAGCCTGTTGTGCGCAGCAGGCCGCCTGGCGGGCCGCCGGCTTGGCCCCGGTGCCGCTGGCCTTCAACGTGTCGCCCCAACAACTGCGCGACCCTTCGTTGCCCAGCCGCCTGGGCGCGCTGCTGCGACAACACGGGCTGTCTGCCACCGACATCGAAATCGAGATCACCGAAAGCTGCCTGGTGGAGCCGGTGGAGGTGGCGGTGAAGGCGCTGAGCGAACTCGAACGCATGGGTGTTCACATCGCGCTGGACGACTTCGGCAGCGGCTTTTCCAGCCTGGGCCAGATCCGCCAATTGCCCATCCACAAACTCAAGATCGACCGCTCCTTCGTCAACGACCTGCGCAGCAACAGCGACGTGGGGGTCATCGTCACCTCCATCATCACCCTGGCGCACAACCTGAGCATGCGTGTGGTGGCCGAAGGGGTGGAACTGATGGACCAACTGGTCTACCTCAAAACCGCCGCCTGCGACGAAGTGCAGGGCTACTTCCTGAGCCGGCCGGTCGCCGCCGAGGACGCGGCGAAGTTGACGCAACACACCCACCTCAGACCACCATGAACCGACACCGATTCCACCTGCCCGTGGCCTGGACCCTGGCTCTGGCAGCCTGGCTCTGGCCCCTGTTCGGACATGCACAGCCAGCCTGCGATGACCCCCACCCGCTGCGCATGGCACTCATCCCCAAGTCCCAGGCGCAACAACAGCGCTCGCAGCTCGCGCCGCTGTTGCGGGTACTGGAGCGCAGCACCCAGCGGCGCGTCGAGCTGAGCCTGCCCAGTTCCTACGCCGCGGTCATCGAAGGTTTGTTGGCCGGCACCGTCGATGTGGCCGAGCTGGGTCCCGCCTCCTACGCCATGCTGATGGCACGGGCCGAAGACGTGCAGGTGTTTGCCGCGCTGGCGGCCCGCGATGGCACCCCACCCGACCAACCCGGCCGCTACCACGCGTTGCTCCTGACCAACCGGGACGCCGGCCTGGACAGCGTGGCTCAATTGCAGGGCAAGCGGGTGAGCCTCACCGACCCCGCCAGCACGTCGGGCGCCCTGCTCCCCCGCGCCGGCATGCGCCAGCTCACCGGACGCACGCTGGAACAACACTTCGCCCGGGTGAGCTACGCCGGCTCACACGACCGCGCGCTGCAGGCCTTGCGCCGTGGCCTGGTGGACGCGGCGTTTGTGTCCAGCACACGGCTCAACGAAGCGCTGCAGCAAGGCCGCCTGAAAGCCGGCGACGTGGTCGAACTCTGGCGCTCGCCACCCGTGCCCACCGATCCGTTTGTGGTGCGCAAACGCCTGTGTGCCCCGCTGCAGGCCCAGATCCGTGAGGCGTTTCTTGGCCACCAGGCCGAACTGGCCCCGATGTTCCAGCAACTCGGCAGCGGCGCGTTTGTGGCGGCAAACGATGCGGACTACCGCGACGTGCGCGACCTGCTGCAACAGGCCCGGCCCTGATGCGCTGATCCCACCTGGGCGCGCGTGGACACACAGGGCGTGTTTTCACGCCACTGTCACCGCATCGCCACAGCCGCTTCACCACCGCCTCGCAGCATGGGCCTGAACAAGCGGAGAACAAGCCATGAAAATTGCGGTGGTGGGTGCGGGGTATGTGGGACTGGTGACGGCAGCCTGTCTGGCCGAACTGGGCAACGACGTCATGTGCATCGACAAGGACCACGGCCGTGTGGCCCTGCTGCAGGCCGGCGGCGTGCCCATCTACGAACCCGGTCTGGACGACTGGGTGCAGCGCAACCAGCACGCGGGCCGGCTGCGTTTTGGCACCGCCATGGCCCCTGCGGTGACACACGCGGAGCTGGTTTTTATTGCCGTGGGCACGCCGCCACAGGAAGACGGCTCGGCCGACCTGCAACACGTGCTGGCCGTGGCCCAGCAAATTGGCCAACACCTCAATGGCTTCAAGGTGGTGGTGAACAAATCGACCGTGCCGGTGGGAACGGCCCGGCAGGTGGAGCGGGTGCTGCATGAGGCCCAGCAAACACGCGGCACGTGCGTGCACGAAGTGGCCGTGGTCTCCAACCCCGAGTTCCTGAAGGAAGGCGCGGCCATCCGCGACTTCATGCACCCGGACCGCATTGTCATTGGCCTGCCCGATGGGGCCACAGGCGACCGCGCTCGCACGCTGCTGGCCCGTCTGTACGCGCCGTTCAACCGCCACCACGAACGCACCGTGTGGATGGATGTGGCCAGCGCCGAGCTGACCAAGTACGCATCCAACGCCATGCTGGCCATGCGCATCTCCTTCATGAACGAGGTCGCCCTGTTGGCCGACGCCGTGGGCGCCGACATCGACGCGGTACGCCGTGGTGTGGGGGCCGACAGCCGCATTGGCCCCAGTTTTTTGTACGCGGGCACGGGCTACGGCGGCAGCTGTTTCCCCAAGGACACACGCGCACTGGCGCACAGCGCGGCCGGCCATGGGTTGCGCATGCGGCTGGTGGAGGCCACCGAGGCCGTCAACGCCGCGCAGAAACAGGTGCTGGTGCAGCAGGTGTGCAGGCGATTTGGCGGTGATCTGCGGGGTCTGCGCTTCGGTATCTGGGGCCTGGCCTTCAAGCCCAACACCAACGACATGCGCGAAGCCCCCAGCCGCACCGTCATCGCTGAGTTGCTGGCGCGCGGCGCCGAACTGCAGGTGCACGACCCGGTGGCCACCAGTGAAGCCCGGCGTGCGCTGTCGCAGGACCTCGGCCGACCGGTGGCCGAGATCGATCCACTGCGGTTTGTCGATGAACCGCTGGACGCCTTGCTGGCGGTGGACGCGCTGCTGGTGCTGACCGAGTGGAAGTGTTTCCACCACCCCGACTTCGCGGCGATGGCACAGCGCATGCGCGCGCCCATCATCTTTGACGGCCGCAACCTGTACGACCCGGCACAGCTGCAGGCGCTGGGTTTTGTGTACCAGGGCATCGGCAGGCGCAACCAGGCCGCCAGCCGGGCGCTTGTCAGGCCCCAGGCTGAGGCCCACCGCCGCGCTGCCCACCCGGGTTGAACTGCGCGGGCTCACCGCCGCGCTGCCTCAACAGCTGCTCCCAGACGGCCTCAACCTGGCCGACGATCTGGGACCAGTCCTGCGCCAGCGTGGTGCTGCGGGCGCGCTCGCGCAGGTGCTGCGCCAACATCGGGTTGGCCGCGAGATCGGCGGCACGGCGCACAAAAGCAGCGGCATCGCCAAAAGGCGCCAGCAAGCCGTTGTCGCCGTGGCGCACCAGCTCGGCGGCGGCCGCGTAGTCAAAAGCCAGCAGCGCCAGACCGCTGGCCAGCGCCTCCGGTGTCACATTGCCGTAGGTTTCCGTAAGGCTGGTGAACACAAACAGGTCGGCGCTGGCGTAGTGCTGGGCCAAGCTGTCGCCGTGCAGCGCCCCCACCAACAGTGCGTCGGGGCAGGCCTGCTGCAAGGCCGCCCGTTCGGGGCCATCGCCCACCACCACGAGCTTGAGCACGGGACACACCTGGCGCATGGCCCGCCAGCTGCTGACCAGCAGATCGAGGTTTTTTTCAGGCGCGAGCCGCCCCACCGACAGCACCACCGGCTGATCGGGTGCAACCCCCCACTGCGCGCGCAAAGCGGCGCTGCGCCGGGCCGGGCTGAAGCGCTCGGTGTCCACCCCACGCGCCACCACCAGCAGGCGCTCAAATCCCATGGCGCCCAGCTCCCGCTGCAACTCGGGCGTGGGCACCATGGTGCAGTGGGCCAGGTTGTGAAATTTGCGCAGGTAGGCGGCGATGGGCTGGCGCAACCAGCCCACGCCGTAGTGCCGGCTGTAGGCGTGGAAGTTGGTGCGGAAATCGGTGCTCACCGGCAGGCGCAGTTTGCGCGCGGCCTGCAGCGCCGACCAGCCCAGCGGGCCTTCGGTGGCGACATGCACGAGGTCGGGCCGGCGCTGGCTCCAGTGCGACAGCAGCACGCGCTTCATGGGCAGGCCCAGGCGCAACTGGGGATAACGTGGGATGGGCAAGCCCCGCCCCAGCAACTCGTCCGAGGCCCCGTTGCCAGTGGCACCGTCACCGGCCGGCTGGCGGGGGCGCACCAGCTGGATGGCGTGGTTGCGGGCCTGCAGGCGCAAGACCAGCTGCTGCACCGTCAGGGCCACACCGTTGACTTCGGGTGGGTAGGTTTCGGTCACCACCGCCACCCGAAGCGAAGGGCGCGGCAAGGGCAGTTGTTCGAGCAGGAGGGCGTGGGTGCTGGGGTCCATGCCCAGCATGCTGGCCGGGCCGCATGACAGCCTGATGGCAGGTGACGCATCGGTGGCAGCACCATGAAAGCCTGCGCCCTGTCACCGCGTTTTCACGCGGCGCAGCCAACATGCGCCGCAGGGCAACCTTGGCCCACATCTCTGCACAGGAAACGCATGAACACCTTCATCCAGACCCTTGAGGCACAGCGTTGGGACGACCACCGCTACTACCACCACAGCCGCATCAACCAAAGCCTGCACCTGCTCAGCGCCACGGGCTTCCTGGTGGCCTACGCGCTCCTCTTCAAAGACCCGGCGCTGGCCGCGCTGGTGGCTTGGTTGGTGTCCATGGTCAGCCGCCAGGCCGGGCATTTCTTTTTCGAACCCAAGGGCTACGACCACATCAACCAGGCCACCCACGAACACAAGGAGGCCATCAAGGTGGGCTACAACCTGCAGCGCAAGAGGGTGCTGATGGCCATCTGGGCGGCATCGCCGCTGCTGCTGGTGTGGCAACCCGGCCTGTTGGGGCTGCTGGAGCCGCACCAGACGTGGCAAGCGCTGGCGCGCAACGTGGGCTGGATGTGGCTGTGGGTGGGCGTGGGCGGGTTGTTGTTCCGCGTGGTGCAGCTGTGGGCACAGCAAGACCTCATGACCGGCCTGGTGTGGGCCACCAAAATCCTCACCGATCCGTTTCACGACATCAAGCTCTACCACCGCGCGCCGATACACCTGCTGCGCGGGGAGCTGATGGACCCGGGCCCCCACCAAAGCTGATCAGCGTGCCCGCCACATCTCCCTCAGGATCTGGCGGCCAATGTCCCTGCCCGTCTTGCCCTCGGGCACGCTCCACCAGCCATCCGCTCTCATTTGCTGGCAGGCCAGCACAAACCGGCGCTGGATGTCGGCCATGTCGCCGTCGGTGTGCGCCAGGGTGAACACCAGGCGCCCGGTGCCCACCCAGCTCAGTGCCAGGCCTTGTTCGCGCAGGTAGAACTGCAGCATCCAGTGGTAGCGCGAAGGCGCGGTGAAGTTCACCGTCCAGATGCTGGACAAACCGGCCACGCGCACGGGCACATCGGCCAGCTGCAGGCCATGGTTGAACTGGTCGAGGCGGCGCTGCCAACGTTCATCCAGGCCGTCGTACAAGGCACGCACTTCGTCGCTGTCGAGCCGGCGCAGAAACGCGTTCATGGCGCCCATCACGTAGGGGTGGGCGTTGAAGGTGCCACGTGCGAAGCAGATGTCGGCCGGACGCTCGGGGCGGAAACGCTGCATCCACGCCGCCCGCCCACACACCACGCCCACAGGCAGGCCGCCGCCCAGCGTCTTGCCGTAGGTGACGAAATCGGCTTGCACGCCGTAATAAGCCTGGGCACCGCCTCGGGCCAACCGAAAACCCACGAACACCTCGTCGAAGATGAGCGCAATGCCACGTTCGGTGCAGACGGCGCGCAGGCGCTGCAACCACTGCGCGTAGGCCTCGCGTGTGGCCGGCAAGCTGGTGCGTCCGCCCACCAGCGAGGCGTCGCCGGGCGCGTTGTGGTTGGGGTGCAAGGCTTGCAGCGGGTTGACCAGCACACAGGCGATGTCGCGCCGGCTGCGCAGCACCTGCAGGCTGCGTTCGTCCATGTCCTTCAAGGTGAAGGTGTGGCCGGGGGGCATGGGGTTGCCGGGGCCGGGCTGAACGTCGTCCCACCAGCCGTGGTACGCGCCACAAAACCGCACCAGGCGCTTGCGGCCTGTGTGGTAGCGGGCCAGGCGCACGGCCTGCATCACCGCTTCGGTGCCCGACATGTGAAAGCTCACCGCGTCCATGCCAGAAAGCGCCTTGAGCCGCGCCACGTTGTCGGCCACACAGGGGTGGTAGCCACCCAGCACCGGCCCCAGTGCGGCGCCCAAAGCCGCGCCTTCGGCCATGGTGGCCTTGTAAAAATCCACGCCCAACAGGTTCACGCCGTAGGCGCCGGTGAGGTCGTGGAAACGGTTGCCGTCGAGGTCGCTCAAGCCCACACCGGACGCCTGAGCCCAGAAGGCGGGCAAGGGGAGGTGCTGCCGCACCAGATCGCTGAACTGAAAAGGCACGCGGTAGCGGCCGGTGAACTGCAGGTCGGGCAAGCCTTCGCGTGCTTGGGCGGTGAGCGCCAGGCCAAGCGGCGCCATCGCCTGCAAGGTGGCGCTGAGCCGGAAAAACCCCGCGCGGCGCTGCGCCGCCACGCGGGCCGGCGCACCGTCGGCGTCGAAAAAACGCGCCTCGGCAAAGCTGTAGCCGGGCACCCAGCGCGCGAGCCGCTTGGCCAGGCGCGCATGCCCGGCCAGCGAGCGGTGTTTGGCGCGCGAAAGTTGCACCCGCTGGTGCACAAAAGGCAGCGCGGCGGCCAGGGCGGCGGCGGACAAAACCCATTCGGTGGTCATCTGACACATGCCTGCAAAGTGAAGGTGTGACAGTTGTAGGCAACGGCTTTGACAGAACCATGAACAAACCCACCTGGCGCGAAAAAATCCTGCTGCAGGAAGACCTCAACTTCCTGCTCACCAACCGGGTGCCGCGCATCGCGCTGACACGTTTCATGGGCTGGTTCAGCCGCATTCAAAGCCCCAGGCTCACGCGCCTGTCCATCGCCGTCTGGCGTCTGTTCACCCCGCTGGACCTGAGCGACGCGCGCCAGCAGCGGTTTGACAGCCTGCACGCGTGCTTCACGCGCGAGCTCAAGCCAGGCGCCCGCGCCTTTGATCAGCGGCGCGACGTGATCTGCTCGCCCAGCGATGCCATCGTGGGCGCCTGTGGCGTGGTGGACGGCACCGACATCTTGCAGGCCAAGGGCTTCCCCTACCCGGTGCGCGAGCTGCTGCAAAGCGAGGCGCTGGCACACACCATGCAAGGTGGCCGCTACGTGACGTTGCGCCTTACCTCGGCCATGTACCACCGCTTCCACGCGCCCCACGACCTGGTGGTGGACCGCGTGACCTACCTCAGCGGCGACACCTGGAACGTCAACCCCATTGCCCTCAAGCGGGTGCAAAAACTGTTCTGCAAAAACGAGCGCGCCGTCATCGAAACACGCTTAAGTGCCTTCGGTGGCGCCCCTCTGGTGCTGGTGCCAGTTGCCGCCATCCTGGTGGCCAGCATCCGCCTGCATTGCCTGGACGTGTTGTTGCACCTGCGCTGGCCTGGCCCCAGCGTGATGACCTGCAGCGCGCCACACGCCAAAGGGCAGGAAATGGGCTGGTTCGAACACGGCTCGACCATCATCGTTTTTGTGCCCTCCGGCTTCGATCTGGTCACGGGACTGGCGCCTGGGGCACGGCTGCGGGCGGGCGAGGCACTGTTTGAACGTGACACGTCGCCGCCATGCAACCCAGCCAGGGAGCCTATCGCGCGTTCTGCCCATTTTTTGAGCACCGTCCGCCAAGCCAGAAACGGCGCGGCCCCGCCGACTTGTTCATGAGGTTTTCCACAAGCTTGAGCACGGTGGGTGGGGACAAACCCTGAACTGTTGTGCCGGGACACCAACCCAGTGGCCGGGTGGGTTTCAGCTTGACGCGTTTTGAAAACTTTTTTCAAATTTCAGTGGTCGGACACGCATCTTTGTGAAAACATGTGAGCTCCATCCGCATCCCACGACGACCATGAATTTGTCTCAGTTCCGCATTGCCACCAAACTGGTGGCGGGTTTCATCATCGTGGCGCTGATTGGCGCAGCGCTCGGCCTGTACGCCATCGGCAACATGAACGCGCTCAACGACGCCGACACACGGCTGTATGAGAAAGAAACGCTCGGCATATCACTGGTGAAAGAGGCCAACATCCAGCGCTATGCCGGCGTGGTGGGCTTGCGCGATGCGCTGATTGCCACCAACCCGGGTGACCGCGATGGGGCCGTGAAACGCATGGAGGCCGCCCGTGCCAAAAGCCTGGAGCTTTTGGCACAAGCCAAAACCACCTTAAACGAGCCAACCGAGTTGGCCGCGCTGGCCAAGGTGGAGGCGGCCTGGAAGGCAGACCAAGAGGCGCTCAGCGGCATGCTCAAGCTGCTGCCGCAGTCCGAGATGCAGCCCGACACACCGGTGCTCCAGTACCTGCGCAACAACGTGGTGCAACCCAGCATTGCGCTGGGTGGCGCCATGACCGAACTGGGCAAGATGCTGGAAGACGATGCCAAAGAGGTGTCGGACGCGAACACGGCCTTGTATGAAAACAGCCGCAACATCACCCTGCTCTTGATTGTGGTGGGCGTGGTGGTGGGTGTGGGTCTGGGTTTGGTGATCAGCCGCAGCGTGACCGGGCCGGTGCACCAGGCCGTGGAAAGTGCGACCCGCATGAGCCAGGGGGACATGTCGGTGCCCATGACGGCACACGGGCAGGACGAGGTGGCCCAGTTGCTGCGGGCGCTGGAGAACATGCGCGGCCAGTTCGGCCAAATCGTCAACCGCATCCGTCAGGGCTCGGAAAGTGTGTCCACCGCCAGCAGCGAAATCGCCGAAGGCAACCAGGATTTGTCGAGCCGCACCGAAAGCCAGGCCAGCGCGCTGGAGGAAACCGCCGCGTCGATGGAGGAACTCAGCTCCACCGTGCGCCAGAACGCCGACAACGCCCGCCAGGCCAACCAGCTGGCTCAAAGCGCCTCCACCGTAGCGGTGCAAGGTGGCCAGGTGGTCAGCCAAGTGGTGGACACCATGAAGGGCATCAACGACAGCTCGCGCAAGATCGCCGACATCATCAGCGTCATCGATGGCATCGCCTTCC
>NZ_JBHTBZ010000055.1:55969-91620 GCF_042665235.1 Hydrogenophaga defluvii
AGGCCGGGTGGAGCAAGGCAGCGCCCTGGTGGACAAGGCCGGCACCACCATGGAAGAGGTGGTGGGCAGCATACGCCGTGTGACCGACATCATGGGCGAGATCAGCGCGGCCAGCGCCGAGCAGAGCGCGGGTGTGGGCCAGATCGGCGAGGCCGTGCAGCAGATGGACCAGGCCACGCAGCAAAACGCGGCGCTGGTGGAAGAGATGGCAGCGGCGGCCAGCAGCCTGCGCAGCCAGGCGTCGGACCTGGTGCAGGCGGTGGCGGTGTTCAAGCTGTCAGCCAGCGACACGGGCCACCGCGCCAGTGCGCCTGCGCCAGCCCCGATGCAGGCCTTGCACAAACCCCGGCCCGTGAGCAAACCCGCCGCTCCTGCGGCGGCCCCACGCCCTGCCGCGTTGAAAAAGCCCACGTCCGCCCCCAGCGCAGCTCGTCTCCCGTCATCGACCAAGGCGGTGGCCGCACCCAAAGCCGCCGCCGACGGCGGCGATTGGGAATCGTTCTGAGCGCTGTGGCAGTGCGCTGAGCACCGGAGTGGCTGGCCTATACTGGCCGCATGAACGAAACGGTACGTTCCGAGCACGCCGGAACCAGCAAAAAGAAGGGTTCTGCCAAAGAGCCCACGCGCACCAACGACCCCGCACGCACCACCGCCAACATTCTGGAAGTGGCCATCGCGGAGTTTTCGCTCAAAGGGCTGGCCGGGGCCCGCATCGACGAGATTGCGGCCGAGACCCACACCAGCAAGCGCATGATTTACTACTACTTCGGGAGCAAGGAAGGCCTTTACCTGGCCGCGCTCGAAGAATCTTACCGACGCGTGCGTGAAACCGAAAGCGGCCTGCACCTGGACGATCTGGCGCCGGTGGCGGCGCTGCAGCGGCTGGTGGAGTTCACCTTCGACCACCACCACGGCAACGAAAACTACGTGCGTCTGGTGATGGCCGAAAACATCAACCATGGCCAGTTCCTGGCACAGAGCCAAAGTATCCAGGCGCTCAACGTCCCCGCCATTTCGGCCATCGAGCGCCTCTACCGGCGTGGTCTGGAGGACGGCATTTTCCGCCCCGGCCTGGACCCCATCGACATCCACGCCTCCATCTCGGCGCTGTGTTTTTTCAATGTCTCCAACCGCTACACCTTCGGCTTGATTTTCAAGCGGAACATGGGCGCACCCGACGTGCTCGACCAGCGCAAACGCACCATCGTCGACATGGTGCTGCGCTTCGTGAAGGCCTGAGTCACTCCGCTTCTCCACTCAAGGGAAACCCCTAGTTACACAGAAACTAACCAGTTCGTACATTAACGCCACGTCGTTGACTGGAGTTGCGAATGGTTCAGAAACTGATCACGGCCTACTGCCGCTCCTTGTCGGTGCTGATGGTGGTGTGCCTGGCCCTGATGGTGGTCATGGTGTTTGGCAACGTGGTCATGCGCTACGGCTTCAATTCGGGCCTCACGCTGTCGGAAGAGCTGTCACGCTGGCTTTTTGTGTGGATGACTTTCCTGGGCGCGGTGGTGGCGCTCAACGAGCGTGGTCACCTGGGCACCGACTCGCTGATCGCTCGCCTGCCCGAGGCCGGCCAGAAGATTTGCCTGGGCCTGAGCCTGATGGCCATGCTGTGGATCTGCTGGTTGATATTTGACGGCGCGTGGGCGCAGGTGAAGATCAACTGGGACACCACCAGCGCGGTGATGGAAGTGTCCATGGCGTGGTTCTACGCCAGCGGCATGGCCTTTGCGGTGCTGGGCGCGCCGGTACTGCTGCTCATGCTGATGCGCCTGCTCACCGGCCGCATGTCAGACCACGAACTGGTTGGGGTGCGGGAAAACGAAGACATGCCCCACGGGAACCCCCAGCCCTGAGCCCAGCGCCGAGCGAGACAAACCCATGACGATTGCAATATTCCTAGGAGCCCTGCTGGCCGCCATGGCCGTGGGCGTGCCCATCGCCTTCTCACTGTTGCTCAGCGGCGCCGCATTGATGTGGCACCTCGACATGTTCGACGCGCAAATCCTGGCACAGAACGTGATCGAGGGTGCCAACAGCTTTCCGCTGCTGGCGGTGCCCTTTTTCATGCTGGCCGGCGAGATCATGAACGCCGGTGGCCTGTCGCGGCGCATCGTGGTGTTTGCCATGACCATGGTCGGCCACGTTCGCGGCGGCCTGGGTTATGTGGCCATCATGGCGGCGGTCATCATGGCTGCGCTGTCGGGATCGGCGGTGGCCGACGCGGCTGCCCTCTCCGCGCTGCTGCTGCCCATGATGGTGCGAGCCGGCCACAACAAGGCACGCTCCGCAGGCCTGCTGGCATCGGCCAGCATCATCGCGCCCATCATCCCGCCCAGCATCGGTTTTGTGATCTTCGGCGTCGCCGCCAACGTGTCCATTTCCAAGCTGTTCCTGGCCGGCATCGCGCCGGGCGTTCTGCTGGGCATGGCGCTGTGCTTCACCTGGTGGTGGGTGGCACGCCGCGAAGCCGTGACCCCGCCACAGCGCAAACCTGCTGCCGAGGTGGTGGCTGCGCTCAAAGACGCGGTGTTTGCCCTGGGCCTGCCCATCATCGTGGTGGTTGGCTTGAAGTTTGGCGTGTTCACACCCACCGAGGCCGCCGTGGTGGCCGCCGTGTACGCCCTGCTGATCTCGGTGTTCGTGTACCGCGAGCTCAAGCTCAACCAGCTCTACGGTTTGTTCCTGGCAGCGGCGAAAACCACGGCCGTCATCATGTTCCTGGTGGCGGCGGCCATGGTGTCGGCCTGGCTCATCACGGTGGCGCAACTGCCGGCCCAGCTGGTGGCTCTGCTGGAGCCGCTGCTGGAGCACCCGCGCCTGTTGATGGCGGCCATCATGCTGCTGGTCATCGTTGTGGGCACGGCCATGGACATGACCCCCACCATCCTCATCCTCACGCCGGTGCTCATGCCCATCGTCAAGGCCGCTGGCATCGACCCGGTGTACTTCGGCGTGCTGTTCATCATGAACAACGCCATCGGTCTCATCACCCCGCCGGTGGGCACGGTGCTCAACACCGTGGCGGGTGTGGGCAAGGTCAGCATGGACGACGTCACCAAAGGCGTGTGGCCCTTCATGCTGGCGCAGTTCGCGCTCATGTTCCTGATGGTGCTGTTCCCGCAACTGGTCATCTGGCCTGCGCGGTGGCTGGCCGGCTGAACTTCTCCCCTCGCTTTTTACTGTCCAACAACCCAGGAGACACCATGAAACGTTTGATCCTCAAGACCCTCGTCGCGGCCGCAGCCGTGGCCGCCTTCGGCGCCGCCCAGGCCCAAGACAAGACCATCAAGTTCGCCACCCAGAACCCCAAGGGCCACCCCATCGTGATGGGCCTGGAGAAGTTCGCGGAAATCGTGCAGACCAAATCGGGCGGCAAGATCAAGGTCAACCTCTTCCCCGGCGGCACACTGGGCGGCGACCAGGCCAACGTGTCGGCACTCCAGGGCGGTGCGCTGGAAATGGTGTCGCTGAACTCGGGCATCCTGGCCAGCCAAGTGAAGGAATTCGCGGTCTACGACCTGCCCTTCATGTTCGCCAACAGCAAGGAAGCCGACGCCGTGGTGGACGGCCCCTTTGGCAAGAAGCTGCACGACAAGCTGCAGGACAAAGGCATGGTGGGCCTGGCCTACTACGAGCTGGGCTTTCGCAACATCACCAACAGCAAGCGCCCCATCACCAAGGTGGAAGACATTGAGGGCCTGAAGCTGCGCGTGATTCCCAACCCCATCAACGTGGACTGGGTCAAGGCCTTGGGCGCCAACCCCACCCCCCTGCCCTTCCCCGAGGTCTACGCGGCGCTGGAGCAGAAGGCGATTGACGGGCAGGAAAACCCCATCACCGTCATCAACGCCAACAAGTTCCACGAAGTGCAGAAGCACATGGTGCTGAGCAACCACCAGTACAACCCGCAGTCGGTCATCATCAGCAAGAAATTCTGGGACGGCCTGAACGCCGAGCAGAAAAAAATCATCAGCGAAGCGGCCATCGAATCGGCCAAGTACCAGCGCGAGCAGGCGCGCAGCCAGGTGGCGTCGGCACTGGACAACATGAAGAAAGCCGGCCTGCAAGTGACCGAGCTGCCCCCGGCCGAGCTGGGCAAGCTGCGCGACAAGCTGCGCCCGGTGGTGGCCAAGTACGCCGTGAACGCAGGCCAGGACACCGTCAAGGAACTGCACGACGAACTCGCCAAAGTGCGCAAGTAAGGCGGAGATGGCAGTGAAAGTTCTCGTCCTGCACGGCATCAACCTCAACATGTTCGGCAAGCGCGATCCGGCGCAGTACGGCACCACCACGCTGGCCGAAATCAACGACCGCCTGGCCACGCTGGGGGCCGAGTTGGGCGTGGAGGTCGAGACCTTTCAAAGCAACTGCGAAGGCAGCCTGTGCGAACGCATCCACCAGGCCCATGGCGAGCCGGTGGACGCAGTGCTCATCAACGCCGGTGCCTGGACACACTACAGCTATGGCATACGCGACGCGCTGGCGATCCTCCACTGCCCCATCGTGGAGCTGCACATGTCCAACGTGCACGCCCGCGAGCCCTTCAGGCACCAATCGGTGTTCGCCGACGTGGTGATCGGGCAGATCGCCGGCTTTGGCGCCGACAGCTATGGGCTGGCCTTGCGCGCGGCCGTGCAGCATGTGCGCGCCCGCAGCGCCTGATTTCCCGCTGAGACCGCCATGATCAACGGCCACACCGAACTCATCGCCCACATCGGCTACCCGACGCACAGCTTCAAGTCGCCGATGATCTACAACCCCTACTTCGAGCACGCCGGCATCAACGCGGTGGTGGTGCCCATGGGTTGCCAGACGCCGGACTACCCAGCCTTCCTGAAGTCGGTGTTTTCGCTCACCAACATCCGGGGCGCGCTCATCACCATGCCACACAAGGTGGCGACGGTGGGCCTGCTCGACGAGGTGACCGCCACGGTGAAAGTGGCCGGCGCCTGCAACGCCGTCAAACGCCTGCCCGATGGCCGGCTGGTGGGCGACATGTTCGACGGGGCCGGTTTTGTGCGCGGCGTGCTGCGCAAGGGCCAGCACATCCAGGGTGCGCGGGCGCTGGTGGTGGGCAGCGGCGGCGTGGGCTGCGCCATCGCGGCCTCGCTCGCGGGTGCCGGTGTGGGAGCGATCACGCTGTACGACGTGCACGCCGCCTCGGCCGATGCGCTGGCACAGCGCATCGGCACCGAGTACCCCGCCATCGCGGTGTCCACTGGCAGCAACGACCCCGCCGGCATGGACCTGGTGATCAACGCCACGCCCATGGGCATGAACGAGGGGGACCCGCTGCCGCTGGACGTGTCACGTCTGGACGCCAGCACCTTCGTGGGCGAAGTGGTGATGCGCACCGAAATGACCGCCTTCCTCACCGCCGCACAGGCGCGCGGCTGCCGCGTGCAGGTGGGCTCGGACATGCTGTTCGAGCAGATCCCCGCCTACCTGGAATTTTTTGACCTGCCCACGAGCAGCGCCGACGAACTGCGCGCGCTGGCCCGGCTGGCTTACTAGGAGCCCCCATGAGCGACTTACTGACCAAGCCCGAACCCACACGCGAGCCCCTGCAGGCCTCGTTCAGCGACGCTGCCAACCCGGTGGGCCTGGACGGCCTGGAATTCATCGAATACGCCACAGCGAAGCCACAGGCGCTGGGCCAGGTGCTGGAGATGATGGGCTTTCGGCCCATCGCGCGCCACCGCGCGCGCGAGGTGCTGCTGTACCGACAAGGCGGGCTCAACATCATCGTCAACGCCCATCCCATGGACGCACTGGCTGCCAGCCACGGCAGCGACGTGCCGGTGATTTCGGCCATCGCCCTGCGCGTGCGCGATGCCCGCGCCGCTTTCGAATACGTGCTGGAGCGCGGCGCCTGGGACGTGCCCTCGCACGCGGGCGTGATGGAGCTGCACATCCCCGCCATCCACGGCGCGGGCGGCAGCCGCATCTACTTCGTTGACCGCTACAAGCACTTCAGCATCTACGACGTGGACTTCGTGCCCATCCCCACGGTGGACCAGCACCCGCCGGCCACCGCCGGCATCCACTTCTTCGGCATCGTGCAATACATCGGGCCGCAACGCAGCTACGACTGGATCGAGTTCTACACCGAGCTGTTCGGCACCACGCTGATTCCCGACGAGGAACGCTTCGGCATCATGCCCAAGGGCAAGTTGTTGCGCACACCGGCACTGAGCGCCTCACAGCGTTTCATGCTGCAGTTGGTGGAGCCCGACCCCAATGTGTACGACGCACAGGAGCGCCTGCAACGCATTGGCCTGGGCGTGCCCGACGTGGCCGCCGCCGTGGCAACGCTGCGCGCCCTCGGCGTGGAATTCGTGGAAACCGAGGCGGCACACACCGACCGCCGCGGCGCCATCTCCAAGACCTACCTTGGATCGGTGGTGTTCGAGCTGGTGCACAGCGAACCCAGCGAGCAGGAGGCCTGAACCATGGCCAGCAGCGAGCGCAGCCACCAGGCCATCTCGGCTTTCGGCATGGACACCATCACCCTGGCCGGCCCGCTGGAGGCCAAGCTCGACGCCATGAAAGGCGCCGGCTTCAGCCAGGTGATGCTCAAGGCCAACGACCTCGTGGGCCACCCCAACGGCTGGCAGGCGGCGGTGAAGGCGGTGCGCGACAGCGGCCTGCGTGGCACCGGCTTTCAGGTGCTGCGCGACTTTGAAGGCCTCTCGGGCCACCTGCACCAGTACAAGGTGGACATCGCCAAGGCCATGCTGGAGATGTGCGCAGCCTTGGGCTGCGACGTGCTGCTGGCCTGCTCATCGACCTCGAAACACGCCAGCGAAGACCTCGACCACCTGGCGCGCGACCTGCGCAAGCTGGCGATGCTGGCCATTCCCTACGGCATACGCATCGCATACGAAGGCTTGTCCTGGGGCCGCACGGTCAACGAATTCACCACCGCCTGGGACGTGATCACCCGCGCCGACTGCCCCAACCTCGGTTTGGGCCTGGACTCCTTCCACCTGTTTGCCGCCGAGACGCCGCTGGAGGAGATCGACTACCTGCAACCGGACAAGATTTTCCTGGTGCAGCTGGCCGACTTCATGTGGCAGGAAACCAAGACCTTCGAGGAACGCATGAGCACCGCGCGCACCTTCCGTGTGTTCCCAGGCGAAGGGGTGCACAGCGAGCAGCTGGTGCAGCTGGTGCTCAAGCTCGACGCGCTGGGCTACCGGGGCGATTACAGCTTCGAGGTCTTCAACGACGATTACGTGCAAATGCCCCTGCACATGGTGGCGCAACGCGCCCGGCGTTCGGCCCAATGGCTGGCCGACGATGTGCTGCGCCTGTCGGTGCCGCTGCCAAATCAAATGCGGCTGCGCGGCTGAACCAACCCTTTCAACGAAACCTACTTGAACTTGTAGTGGTCGCGGTTGATGACGGCGGCCACGGCATTGACCTCTTCGGGAAAGAGGCCCAGGTTGAGGGTCGAATTGCATTGCTCCACCATGCCGCGCAGAAAACCCGCCGTGTTGATGCGACCCTGCGGCTTGTAGATGGCGCTGCCATCGCCCCCCACCTTGGTGGCGTGGCAGGCGGCGCACTTGTGTTCGGCAATGAGTTTTTCACCCAAAGCGATGTCGGCGTCTTTGAAAATGGCCGGTGTTTGTGCGCCCACCGAACCACAAAAGCTTGCGGCCAACACCAATGCCGGCAATGACGTGAGAACTTTCAAAGACATGCGTTCACCTTTCTGATGGGTTACCGGGGTGGGTATGTGCAAAGATACCGCACGCGCGCCCAAGGTCAATGGGAAGATGCCCTGCCCCACAAAATAGGCACAAAAAAAAGCGCCGGACAACGCCGGCGCTTTCAGAGCGGTATGTGAACCGATCAGCGGATCACGGACAAGGTGGTGCGGGCACCGGCCTTGTAGGTCATCAGCGTCAGGGCGCCGTTCTTGATGTCGCCCTTTTCGTCAAAGGCGATGGCACCGGTCACGCCCTTGTAGTTGGTCTGCTTCAGAGCTTCCAGGTACTTGGCCGGATCGGCCGAGTTGGCGCGGACCATGGCATCGGCCATGACCTTGGTGGCGTCGTACACGTAGGGGGCGTACACCTGCACGTCGGCGTTGAACTTGGCCTTGAAGTCGGCGCGGAACTTGTCCATGCCAGCCTTCTCTTCGCCTTCCACACCACCGGCTTCTGCGCAGAAGACCATGTCATCGGCCATGGCGTCGCCGGCCAGCTTGGGCAGCTCGGAGGAGCAGATGCCGTCGCTACCCATGAACTTGGCCTTGATGCCCAGTTGCTTCATCTGGCGCAGCATCGGGCCGGCCACGGCGTCCATGCCACCGAAGAACACGACGTCGGGCTTCTTGGCCTTGAGCGTGGTCAGGATGGCGTTGAAATCGGTGGCTTTGTCGTTGGTGAACTCACGGCCCACCACCTTGCCGCCGGCAGCGGTCACACCCTTTTCGAACTCGTCGGCCACACCCTGGCCATACGCGGTGCGGTCGTCGATCACGGCCACGGTCTTTGCCTTGAGGCTTTCCACCGCGTACTTGCCCAGGGTGCCGCCCAGGTGCACGTCATCGGCCACCACGCGGAACACGTTGTTGTAGCCCTGGCGGGTGTATTTGGGGTTGGTGGCAGAAGGCGAAATCTGCGGGATGCCGGCGGCGTTGTAAATCTGCGAGGCCGGGATGGTGGTACCGGAGTTCAGGTGACCGATCACGCCGTTGACCTTGGCGTCCACCAGCTTGGTGGCAGCAGCGGTGCCCTGCTTCGGATCGCCTGCGTCGTCCTCTGCCAGCAGTTCGAACTTGGCCACTTTGCCGTCGATCTTGAGGCCAGCGGCGTTCAGTTCGTCGATGGCCATGCGGGCGCCGTTTTCGTTGTCCTTACCCAGGTGGGCGATGGCGCCGCTGGTGGGGCCGACGTGACCAATTTTGATGGTCACCGACTCGGGTGCGGGTGCTGCTGCAGGAGCGGCTGCGGGTGCAGGTGCAGGCGCTTCTTCTTTTTTGCCGCAAGCGGCCAGAATCACGGCCGCAGAAATCACGGCCAATTTCATCTTCATTTGCATAGTTACCCTTGTGAATGGAAGGACGACAAAGACATTGTTGAGCGGAGCTATTTTTTCTCCACACCCATAAAGATACCCCAAATTTGACCTTCGAATGACGCTCAACCCCCATTCGGTTGAGGCTTCAAGGGTTAGCCCGGATCAATATCAGCAGCACTCATGGCTGAAAAGCCACGTTGCGGCTCGCCGGGAGAATGTGCCTCGGTCGCGGGACAGGACGCTCGAACTGCCGCGTGCACCATGTGAGGCAATTCAGTGCGAAGCTGTTGCGACACACCGTCGGTCAGACGCGCCACCACATCGGCCGCTTGGCGCTGAAGCAGCGCGGGCAAGTGTTGTTCCAGTTGCAGCAGCACACGCTGCGTGATCAGGTCGGCCCAGGCGTCAAGTGTGTCGGCCGTTGGTGGTGGCAGCGCCACGACAGGAGCGCCTGCCACCGGCGGCTCCCCATAGGACGGCGGTTGCTCGGAAGGCGCATCGACCAGGGGCGCTGGCATGGCCAGCGCAGCCACCAGCCCCTCAGGCAGGTCCACCACCTCGGTGAGCGTGGGCACAAAACGCGGTGGCGTGCGGGGATCGTGGGGGCCGTTCATGTGGGTTGTGCGGCAGCCAGGTCGTGCCGAACCAACTGGTGCCCCTGTCCGGCGTAGAGGCGCCAGCGTTGGCGCGCCCCCTGCCGGTCCGTCTCGTCCTGTGTCACCACCTCGATGATGCGCTGCCCCGGCGGCGCCGCCAGCCATGCCTCGGGCACGTGCGGCAGCAGGTTGACCCAGATGGTGCCGGTGGGGGCCGCCACACTTTCGTCTGCCAGCACCACGGGCGAGCGTGTCAGCACATGGGCCGGCGCGTGGTGTGTGGCGTGCGGCAAAAACTCCTCGGCCGCAAAGGTCCACAAGGCCATGTCCAGTGCGTGCAACGCGGCGGCGTCCACGGCAACATGGGCACGTTGCCCGCTGCGCCACACCTTGCGCAACAGGCGGCAGGTGTAGGCGGTGCGCTCCGGCACGTTGAAATGGAAGGCAACCTCGGCCATGGGCTGCAAACGTTCAAGCCGCGCGCTTGACGGGTGTTTTGACCGTTGTTTTCACCGGCGCCTTGCGCGGGGCCTTGGCTGCCGGCGTGGCTGTGGGTTGGGCCACCTGTGCAACGTCCGCCAGGTATTGCATCAGCAGCCCCACGGGGCGACCGGTGGCACCCTTGGCGGCGCCGCCTTTCCAGGCGGTGCCAGCGATGTCAAGGTGTGCCCAAGGCGCGTCGCCCACAAACTTCTGCAGAAACTTGGCCGCGGTGATGGCGCCGGCCGGCCGGCCGCCGACGTTGCCCATGTCGGCAAAGTTGGACTTCAGGCCCTCTGCGTATTCGTCGTCCAGCGGCAGGCGCCAGCACGGATCGAGCGCGGCCTCGCCTGCCTGCGTCAGGGCGGTGGCCAGGCTGTCGTCCGTGGCGAACAGGCCACTGCGCACCCCGCCCAGCGCGATCACGCAAGCGCCGGTGAGGGTGGCGATGTCGATCACGGCACGCGGCTTGAAGCGCTTGGCGTAGGTCAGCGCGTCGCACAGGATGAGGCGGCCTTCGGCATCGGTGTTGAGTATCTCAATCGTTTGCCCGCTCATGCTGGTGACCACATCACCCGGCTTGACCGCACGGCCATCGGGCATGTTTTCACAACTGGGGATGAGGCCCACCACGTTGATGGCCGGTTGCGCTTCGGCCAGGGCAGCAAACACCCCCAGCACGCTGGCGGCGCCACCCATGTCGAATTTCATTTCGTCCATCTCGGGCGCGGGCTTGAGCGAAATGCCACCGGTGTCGAAGGTGATGCCCTTGCCCACCAGCACCACCGGCGCCTGGGTTTTGGCCGCGCCGTTGTAGTGCATCACGATGAAACGCAGCGGCTCTTCAGAGCCCTGCGCCACCGCCATGAAGGCCCCCATGCCCAACTTGGCCACCTCGCGCGGGCCCAGCACCTCGGTTTTGATGCGCGGCGACTTGCCCAGTTTTCGCGCCACATCGGCCAGGTGGGTGGGGGTGGCGTGGTTGCCGGGTCGGTTGGCCCACTCCTTGGCCAGTTCCACACCTTTGACCACAGCACAAGCCTGCGTGAACTCGGCCTGCGACTGGGCACTGCTGGCCACGCCCACCACCAGTTGCTGCAGGTGGCGGCCCGTGGCCTTGGACTTGGTGGTGGTGTAGACGTAGCTGCTGTCTGCGGCGGCCGTCACCACAGCACGCAACACACCCGCCCTGCCCGGCAAGGCCGACAGGCACACGACCACTTTTTTGATGCCGGGCGACTTGAGCGAGCCCATGGCGGCAGCCACCGCCTTGCGCACCTGGGCCGGCGAACCATCCCCCGCCTGCACCAACACCAGCCGGGAGGCTTTGGCCACCGACAGCCCGTGGCTGCTCCACAACTTGCCCACCCCGCGCTCCCAGTGGGTGCCTGCGGCCTCGCGCGACACCAGCTCTGCCAGCGGGCCCGCACCCGCTTCGGCAACCGGCTGCTCCGGCCACAGCACCACCAGGGCATCACAGGGCGTCGCAGCGGCCTGCGACAGCGTCAAGGTCTTGAGTTCAAAGTTCATAATTGGGCACCGTTCGATATTCCACGATGTTATTTCATTCTTCCATTCGCAAGGAGCTGGCGCGCAGTTTCGGCGCCACCCTGGTGGTCTTGTTCACCATCGTCATCACCATGCTGCTGATCCGCACCCTGGGGCTGGCCTCCAAAGGCAGCGTGAACCCCGAAGAAGTGATGGTGGTGCTGGGCTACACGGTGGTGGGCCGGCTGCCCACCATCCTGACCATCGCGCTGTTCATTGCCATCGTCTCCACGCTGTCGCGCATGCACAGCGACAGCGAAATGGTGATCTGGTACAGCGGTGGGCGCGGCCTGATCGGGTTCCTGTCGCCGGTGTTCCGCTTTGCCTGGCCGGTGCTGCTGGCCGTGGGCGTGTTGGTGATGGTGGTGTGGCCTTGGGCCAACGAACAAATCGCCCTGTTGCGCGACCGCTTTGAACAGCGCAGCGACCTGCAACGGGTGGCCCCGGGCCAGTTCCAGTCCTCGTCGGACGGGCGAAGGGTGTTTTTCATCGACAAGGACAGCGCGAGCACCTCTGACGGGCGCAACGTGTTCATCTCCAACCAGGAAGCCGATGGCAGCCAGAGCATCACCTCGGCGCGTTCGGGCCGCGTGGAGTGGGTGGATGGGCGGCAGATGTTGCTGCTCAACAGCGGCCAGCGCCTGGACATTCCGCCACCAGGCGCCAACGCGCCGGTGCGGGTGAGCGAATTCGAGGAATACGGCATTCAAATCGGCGACGGCCACCCACTCAT
Source organism: Hydrogenophaga defluvii (assembly GCF_042665235.1). Lineage (NCBI taxonomy): Bacteria > Pseudomonadati > Pseudomonadota > Betaproteobacteria > Burkholderiales > Comamonadaceae > Hydrogenophaga > Hydrogenophaga defluvii. The sequence goes on from NZ_JBHTBZ010000055.1 coordinate 68,372, forward strand.
CGGGGCGGACAGAGGCGTCAAATCCATGCCAACCTGGACGCTGCTGGACGAGCCCAGCCGGGCCCGCCTCGGTGAACTCGTGTGGCGCATCGGCATGGTGATCACGGCCATCAACTTTGTGCTGATCGCCGTCAGTGTGTCGTCCGCCAATCCGCGTGCCGGGCGCGGCGGCAACCTCGCCTTTGTCCTGTTTGCCTTTGTTGTCTACTACAACCTGCTCAACCTGAGCCAAAGCTGGATGGTCAGCGGACGCCTGGGTTTCTGGCAGGTCATGTTGGGGTTGCACGGCTCGGTGCTGGTGTTGTCGCTGGCCTGGCTGCTCAAACGGCACCACAACTGGACCTGGCGCGACGTGCTGCCTGCACCCAGGCGCAGCCCGACCAGCACCTCGGAGGCCGCCACATGAGCACGATTCGCCGCCTGATCTATGGCGAAATCTTCACCGCCGTGGCCTATGTGTTGCTGGCGTTCCTGTCGCTGTTCTTCTTTTTCGACGTGGTGGACGAGCTGCCCTCGCTCGGCAGGCCATCGGCCCTGGGCGACGGCGCCACCTACGAACTGCGCCATGCGTTGCTGTATGTGCTGCTGCTGCTGCCCAACCGCGTGTACGAGTTGCTGCCCATCGCGGTGCTCATCGGCGCGGTGTTTGTGATGGCGCGCCTGGCACAAAGCTCTGAATTCACCATCCTGCGCACCAGCGGGCTGGGGCCGTGGCGGGCGCTGCGCTCGCTGCTGGGCCTGGGCCTGGTGTTTGTCCTCCTCACCTTCGCCGTGGGCGACTACCTGGCGCCGCTGTCAGACCGCAGTGCGCAGGTGCTCAAGGCGCGCTTCCAGGGTGGCCTTCAGCTGGGGCAAAACGGTGCCTGGCTCAAGGAGCGGCAGAACTACAGCAGCTATTCGGTCAATGTGGGGTCACTCACCGCGCTGGGCGCCATCGGCAACGTGCGCATTTACGAAATGGACAACCGCGGCTTTCTGGTGTCGGCCCTGCAGGCCGAATCGGGCCAGATCGGGGACGACGGTGCCTGGCACCTCAAGCAGGTCACACGCCGCGAGTTCAACACCGGCGCTGAAGCGTTGTCGCTGATCCAGGAAAGCCTGGCCGACTACCGCTGGCCCACCGACCTGAGCACGGAAATGGTGTCGGTGGCCCTGCTCAACCCCGACCGCATGCGCACCTCCGACCTGTATGCCTACATCCAGCACCTCGAATCCAACGGCCAGACAGCGCAGAAACACGAGATCGAGTTTTGGCGCAAGGTGTTTTATCCATTGAGTTGCCTGGTGATGGTGGTGCTGGCCCTGCCTTTTGCCTACCTGCACTTTCGCTCGGGCGGCATCGCCGGCTACGTCTTCGGCGGCGTCATGACCGGCATCAGTTTTTTCCTGCTCAACAACGTGTTCGGCTACATCGGCAACCTCAACCAGTGGCAACCCTGGCTGGCGGCGGCCGCGCCGGCCATGATTTATTCGCTCATGTCGCTGGGCGCCTTTGGTTGGCTGGTGCTCAAACGATGAACAACATGAACAAACTCGCCGTGATCGTGTTTGCCCACGGCTCGCGCGACCCGTTGTGGCGCGCCCCCGTGGAGGCCGTCGCCTCCCGCATCGCTCAACAAGCGCCCGGCACATTTGTCAGCTGTGCCTACCTCGAACTGTGCACACCTGAGCTGCCCGATGCCGTGGCAAAAGCGCTGGCCGCAGGCGCCCAGCGGGTGCGCGTGCTGCCGCTGTTTTTTGGCATGGGCAAACACGCGCGTGAAGACTTGCCCGCCCTGATGGCCGATCTGCAAACCGAGCACCCCGACGTGCGCTTTGAGCTGATGCGCCCGGCCGGCGAGGATGAACGCCTGACCGCGCTGCTGGCCGATCTGGCACTGGAAGACCGCTCATGAACCTTCACCAGTTCCGCTTCGTGCAAGAGGCGGTGCGCCGCAACCTGAACCTCACCGAAGCGGCCAAGGCCTTGCACACGTCGCAGCCCGGCGTGTCCAAGGCCATCATCGAGCTGGAGGACGAGCTGGGCGTGGAGATTTTTGCGCGCCACGGCAAACGCATCAAACGCGTGACCGAGCCGGGCCAGCACGTGCTGCAAAGCATCGAGATCATCTTGCGCGAGGTGCAAAACCTCAAGCGCATCGGCGAGCAGTTTTCCAAGCAGGACAGCGGCAAGCTCAGCATCGCCACCACCCACACCCAGGCGCGTTACGTGCTGCCGCAACCGGTGGCCAAGCTGCGCCAGATCTACCCCAAGGTGGGCATCGAGCTGCACCAGGGTTCGCCCGACCAGGTGGCGCAAATGCTGATGACCGATGTGGCTGAAATTGGTATTGCCACCGAGTCGCTCTCGCAATACGAGGACCTCGTCACCCTGCCCTGCTACGAATGGCAACACGTGCTGGTGCTGCCGTTTGGCCACCCGCTGCTGGACAAGGAGCGCATTGGCCTGGACGACCTCGCCAAGGTGCCGCTGATCACCTACCACCCGTCTTTCACGGGGCGCACCCGCATCGACCGCGCTTTTGCCGCGCGCCAGCTTGCGCCCAACATCGTGCTCGAAGCCATCGACTCCGACGTGATCAAGACCTACGTGAAGCTGGGCATGGGCGTGGGCATCGTGGCCGAAATGGCCATGGCGGGCGAAGAAAAATCGCCTGAACTGGTGGCCCGTCCGGCGGGCGAGCTGTTCGGCCAGAACATCGCCCGCGTGGCCTTCAAGCGCGGCGTGTACCTGCGCCATTTTGTGCTGCGCTTCGCCGAACTGCTGAGCGACCGCCTCTCGCGCGACCTGATCCAGAAAGCCATGCTGGGCACGCCCGATGACTACAACCTCTGACCATTGACCCGAGACCGATGAACGCACCGACCACGCCCGCCCACACCCCTGCGCTTGCATCCCGCCTGCCCAACGTGGGCACCACCATCTTCACCGTGATGTCGGCCCTCGCCACCGAAACCGGCGCCGTCAACCTGGGCCAGGGCTTCCCCGACTTCAACTGCGACCCGGCCCTGGTGGACGCGGTGAGCACCGCCATGCAAGCCGGCCTCAACCAGTACCCACCCATGCCTGGTGTGCCGGTGCTGCGCGAAGCCATCTCGAAAAAGATCGAAGCCCTCTACGGCCGCCACTACGACGCCGGCAGCGAGATCACCGTCACCGCCGGTGCCACGCAGGCCATCATCACCTGCATCCTGTCCACCGTGCACCCGGGCGATGAGGTCATCGTGCTGGAGCCGTGCTACGACAGCTACGTGCCCAACATCGAACTGGCCGGTGGTGTGGTGGTGCGCGTGCCACTCACGCCCGGCACCTTCCGCCCCGACTTCGACAAGATCGCCGCAGCCATCACGTCCAAAACGCGCGCCATCATCGTCAACACCCCGCACAACCCCAGCGCCACGGTGTGGAAGCGCGAGGACATGCTCCAGCTGCAAGACCTGCTGGCGCCCACCAACGTGCTGCTCATCAGCGACGAGGTGTACGAGCACATGGTGTTCGACGGCCAACCGCACGAAAGCGCCGCGCGTTATCCCGGCCTGGCCGCACGTGCCTTCATCGTCAGCAGCTTCGGCAAAACCTACCATGTGACCGGCTGGAAGGTGGGCTTCGTTGCAGCGCCTGCCGCGCTCAGTGCAGAGTTCCGCAAGGTGCACCAGTTCAACGTGTTCACGGTCAACACGCCGGTGCAGCACGCCCTGGCCGCCTACATGGCCAACCCCCGCCCCTACCTGGACCTGCCAGCCTTCTACGAGCACAAGCGCGACCTCTTCCGCGCCGGCCTGGCCAACACCCGCTTCAAGCTGCTGCCCAGCGAAGGCAGCTACTTCCAGTGTGTGGACATCTCCGAGCTGGCCGTGCCCGAACGCAGCCTGCCCGAGGGCGACTTCTGCCAATGGCTGACGCGCGAAATCGGCGTGGCCGCCATCCCGCTGTCGGCCTTCTACGGCAACGGCTTCGACCAGCACGTGGTGCGCTTCTGTTTTGCCAAAAAGGATGAAACGCTGGTGTCAGCGCTGGAGCGGCTGGCCCGCCTCTGATCACGAAGCGACGCACGGTCGCACAACCGACATGAGCGCGTCATGAACGTGTCACGCCTCTCACCAGAATGGGAAGACCTGCCGATCGGGCAGGCTTTTGATTCGGGAGACACCCCATGTTCCAACCGACGCGCCTGGCGCTCGCATTCACCACGCTGACCAGCCTTGCTCTGCTGCAAGCCTGCGGCGGCTCCGACCCCGCCTTCAACACCCTGAGCGGTGACGCCCCCCTGGTCATTGGCCACCGTGGCGCCTCGGGCCTCTTGCCCGAACACACGCTGGAGTCCTACCGCAAGGCCATCGAGCAGAACGCCGACTTCATAGAACCCGATCTGGTGTTGACCAAGGACGGCGTGATGATCGCCCGCCACGAACCCATGCTCGACGGCACCACCGACGTCGCCACCAAGTTCCCCGAATCGCGCAAGACCACCCGCAACGTGGACGGCGTGGCCACCACCGCCTACTTTGCCAGCGACTTCACCCTGGCCGAAATCAAGACGCTGCGAGCCGTGCAGGCCCGCGCCAGCCGCGACCAGACGCTCAACGGCCTCTACAGCATCCCCACGCTGGACGACGTGATTGCCCTGGCCAAGGCCGAAGGCAACAAGCGCGGCCGCAGCGTGGGCATCTACCCCGAAATCAAGCATTCGGTGTTCCACGCCACCGAGGCCGGTTTTGGCGCCAACGTGTTTGAAGACAAACTGGTGGCCACCCTGCACGCGGCCTACGGCAACACCGGCAGCGCGCCGGTGTTCATCCAGTCCTTCGAGGTGGCCAACCTGCAGTACCTCAACACCCAGACCAGCATCAAACTGGTGCAGCTGATCGATGCCGACGACGTGAAGGACGACGGCAGCATGTCGCTGGTGGCGCCCTACCACAAGCCTTACGACTTCGTGGTGAACAACGACCCGCGCAACTTCCTTGACCTGCTCAAGCCCGCCGGTCTGGACTTCATCAAGACCTACGCAGATGCCGTGGGCCCGTGGAAGCCGTATCTGGTGAAGACCGTGAACGACGGCGTGGACCGCAATGGCGACGGCAAAGTGGACATCAACGACCGCCGCGTGGACGGCAGCACCGGCGTGGTGGAAGCCGCCCACCAGCGCGGGCTGATGGTCCACACCTGGACCTTCCGCGACGACGCCAGCGGCTACGGCTTCAAGGATCCCAAGGCAGAAATGGCCTACTACATGAAGCTGGGCGTGGACGGCGTGTTCACCGACTTCCCCGCCACCGGCATGGCGGCACTGAACAGCCTGCGCTGAAAAGTCCGTGCTCAGCTTGACAGCTGAGCCCAGACTTTTTCCAAGCGTTTGATGCTGACCGGCTGCGGCGTGCGAAGCTCTTGCGCAAAGAAGCTCACCCGCAGCTCCTCCAGCAGCCAGCGCAACTCCACCATGCGCGGGTCCAGCACCCCCTTGCGCTCGGCCACCAGGCGCCAAAAACGCTGCTCCTGCGGGCGCAATTCGGCCAGCTTGGCGGCATCGCGCGCCGGGTCGGCCCGCCACTTGTCCAGTCGCAAGGTGATGGCCTTGAGATAGCGCGGCAGGTGCTGCAACTGCGCCCACGGCGTGTCCATCACAAACCGTTTGCCACACAGCCGCTGCAGTTGTTGCTGGGCGTCGGCCACCGCCTCGGTGGCATTTTTCGTGTCCTTGATCTTGCGGGTGGCCACGGCAAACTCGGCCAGCACCGTCGCAGCCAGGCGCGACACTTCGTTGGCGATCAGCGTCAGGCGCCCCCGGCCTTCGTCGATGCGGCGCTTGAAATCGGCCTCGTTGGTGGGCAGCGGGTCGAGCAGGAAGGCACGCTCCAGCGCCACGGCAATCAACTGGTCGCGCAGTTCTTCCTGCGTGCCCAGTGGCATGTAGGCCACGGCCATCTTCTGCAGGTCGGGCAGGTTCTTTTCGAGGTATTTGAGTGCGTCGCGTATTTGCAGCGCGAAGAGCCGACGCAGGCCGGCGCGGTGTTTGGCAGCCGCCACCTCGGGCTCGTCAAAGACCTCGATGGTGACGGCATCGCCCTGGTCGATCAGGGCCGGAAAGCCAATCAAAGTCTGCCCGCCCTTGCGGATTTCCATCAGCTCAGGCAACTCGCCGAAGGTCCAGGCGGTGTGGCGTGTATCGGCGGCCGGGGCTTTGGCTCCCTCTCCCCCAGGGAGAGGGTTGGGGTGAGGGCCCGCGCGCTTGGGGGCGTCTTTGCTGGCGGCGCCCTCACCCTGCCCTCTCCCAGAGGGAGAGGGTTCAGACAGCTTCAGCCCCGCCAACGCCTGAAACGCCCCGCGCGCCTTCGCCCCCAGCTCGGCCTTGAGCGCGCCCAAGTTGCGGCCCTGGCCCAACTGGCGACCGTGTTCGTCCACCACCCGCAGGTTCATGAACAGGTGCGGCGGCAGCATGTCGAGCTTGAAATCGCCGCGCTTCACATCCAGGCTGGTTTCTGCCCGCACTTGTTTGAGCAACGCATCGGTGAGGCCGCCCACACACCAGCGCTCGGTCGCGCTGAACAGCTCGGCCAGCCGCGCTGCGTTTTCGGGCAAAGGCACAAAGCGGCTGCGCGGCTTCTGGTGCAGGCTCTTGAGCAGGGCCTGGATTTTGTCCTTGAGCATGCCGGGCACCAGCCACTCGCACCGCTCCTCGCTCACCTGGTTGAGCACGAACAGCGGTACTGTCACCGTGAGGCCATCCCGGGCGTCGCCAGGCTCGTGCAGGTAGTCGGCAGCGCAGTCCACGCCGCCCAGCTTGATGACCTTGGGAAAGGCGCTGGTGGTGATGCCAGCGGCCTCGTGGCGCATCAGCTCCTCTCGGCTGAGCTGCAGCAATTTGGGGTTCTGGCGCGAGGCCTCGCGCCACCAGCGCTCCAGCCCTGGGCCGCTGCACACGTCGGCGGGAATCTGCGCGTCGTAGAAGGCGAAGATCAGCTCGTCATCGACCAGCACGTCCTGCCGGCGCGACTTGTGTTCCAGCGACTCGACCTGGGCGATCAGCTTGCGGTTGGCGCCCAGGAAAGGCAAACGCGTCTCCCACTCCTGCCCCACCAACGCCTCGCGGATGAACAGCTCGCGCGCGCCCACCGGGTCGACCTTGCCGTAATTGATGCGCCGGCCCTGGTAGATCACCAGGCCATACAGCGTGGCACGCTCCAGCGCCACCACCTCGCCAGCCTTCTTTTCCCAGTGCGGGTCCAGCAACTGCTTCTTGAGCAGGTGCCCGCCCACCTGTTCCAGCCATTGCGGCTCGATGGCGGCAATGCCACGGCCAAACAGGCGCGCGGTCTCCACCAGTTCGGCGCAGACAATCCAGCGTCCCGGGCGTTTGCTGAGGTGGGCGCCCGGATGGCGGTGAAACTTGATGCCACGCGCGCCCAGATAAACGTCTTCGGTTTCGTGCTTGAGGCCGAGGTTGCCCAGCAAGCCCGACAACATGGACAGGTGCAGTTGCTCGTAACTGGCCGGCGTGGTGTTGATGGCCCACTTGTGCTCCGCCACCACCGTGTGCAGCTGGGTGTGGATGTCGCGCCATTCGCGCACACGCCGGATGTTGACGAAGTTCTGCCGCAGCAGTTGCTCGTACTGGCGGTTGCTGAGCTTGTGTTCGCCCGCGACGCCCGGCGTCGCTCCCGATTTTCCGCCCTTGGCCTCATTGATCCACTTCCAGAGCTTGAGGTAGCCGCTGAATTCGCTCTTGTCGTCGTCGAACTTGGCGTGGGCCTGATCGGCCTGGGCCTGGGCTTCGAGCGGGCGGTCGCGCACGTCCTGCACGCTCAAGGCGCTGGCAATCACCATCACCTCGTCGAGCGCGCCGCGCGTGCGCGCCTCCAGGATCATGCGGCCCACGCGCGGGTCCAGCGGCAGCTTGGACAGCTCGCGCCCCAGCGGAGTCAGTTCGTTGTTGTCGTCCACCGCGCCCAGCTCCTGCAACAGCTGGTAGCCGTCGGTGATGGCGCGGCGACTGGGCGCCTCCAGGAAGGGGAAGTCATCCACATTCCCCAGGTGCAGCGCCTTCATGCGCAGGATCACGCCCGCCAGCGAGGAGCGCAGAATTTCGGGGTCGGTGAAGCGGTCGCGGCCGTTGAAGTCGGCTTCGTCGTACAGGCGGATACAGATGCCGTTGGCCACGCGGCCGCAGCGGCCCAAACGCTGGTTCGCCGCCGCCTGGCTCACGGGCTCCACCAGCAACTGCTCCACCTTGCTGCGCAGGCTGTAGCGCTTGACGCGCGCCGTGCCCACGTCGATGACGTAGCGGATGCCAGGCACCGTAAGCGAAGTCTCGGCCACGTTGGTGGCCAACACGATGCGCCGACCGGTGTGGCCGTCGAACACGCGGTCCTGCTCCGCCTGGCTCAAGCGGGCGAACAAAGGCAGCACCTCGGCACTGCGCAGCGCGGGCTGGTGGCTGAGGTGTTTGCGCAAGTGGTCGGCGGCCTCGCGGATTTCGCGCTCGCCGGGCAAAAACACCAGGATGTCGCCACTCTGGCGCGGGTCGTGCCACAGCTCGTCCACGCCATCGGCGATGGCGTCGTTCAGGTCGTGCTCGCGGCTTTCCTCAAACGGGCGGTAGCGGCACTCCACCGGAAATGTGCGCCCGCTGACCATGATGATCGGTGCCGGCCCGTGTCGGGAAGCAAAGTGCTGCGCAAAACGGTCCGCATCGATGGTGGCCGAGGTGACGACGATCTTGAGGTCGGGCCGGCGCGGCAAAATTTGTCGCAGGTAACCGAGCAGAAAGTCGATGTTGAGCGAACGCTCGTGCGCCTCGTCGATGATCAGCGTGTCGTAGGCTTGCAGCAGCGGGTCGGTCTGTGTCTCGGCCAGCAAAATGCCGTCCGTCATCAGCTTGACCGAGGCGTTTTTGCCCAGCCGGTCGGTGAAGCGCACCTTGTAGCCCACCACCTCGCCCAAGGGCGTCTGCAACTCCTCGGCAATGCGCTTGGCCACCGAACTGGCCGCAATGCGGCGCGGCTGGGTGTGGCCAATCAGGCGTGGCTTGTCGCCCGGCTTGGCGTTGCAGCGCCCGCGCCCCATGGCCAACGCGATCTTGGGCAGCTGCGTGGTCTTGCCCGAGCCGGTTTCACCACAGACGATGACCACTTGGTGATCGCGCAAAGCGGCCTCGATGTCGTGGCGTTTGCCGCTGACGGGCAGGTTCTCGGGAAATTCGATCACGGGGAGGGACATGCCGAGATTATCGCTGACCACACAGTTTCACATGTTCACGTGCTACACTGATTCTAGGAGGTGATGCCATGTCCAATCTGACGATTTCTGTGGATGAGCGCTACATCAAGCAAGCCCGCGTGCGTGCCATACAAGAAGGCACGTCTTTGAGTGCGCGCGTGCGCGAATTCATTGCTGCCTACGCGGCAGGCACCACTCAGCCACTGGATGGCGACCCCACCGACCACCTCATGCGCATGATCACAGAGGTGCGCGCGCAGCTTCAGCAGCCTGACGCCGAGGACGAGCAGTTGCCCCGGAAAACGCTGCGGGAAGAAATGTATGAAGGGGATTTCCGTGCCCGGGCACGGCTTGAAGCCCAACAGGAACGTGAGCGCGGCTCGCCCAAAGCGCCATGAGTTCGGATGGTCTGTGTTTCTTCGACACCAATGTGCTGCTCTACAGCTTTGACAACCGCTATCCGCACAAGCAGCAGCAAGCCTTGACCCTGGTGGACACCCTGGGGCACAAAAAGCAGGCCGTGATCAGCACGCAGGTGTTGATAGAGCTGTTCACCAACCTTACCCGGAAATTCAAGGCGGAACGGAAAACTGCCTCGTTGATGGTGTCCAGCTTCTGCCATTGGCCTGTGATTGACAGCGACATGCAACTGGTGCTGCGGGCCATGGCCCGATCAACAGAGCATCAAACCTCCATTTTCGACGCCATGATCGTCGAGGCGGCCTTGCGCAGCGGCGCCACCACGCTCTACAGCGAAGACATGCAACACGGCCGACGCTTCGGTTCGCTGACCATCACCAACCCTTTCATCTGAGCGCCCCCATGTCCGCCGTCTTCAACTTCACCTTCGTGCCCTGGTTCCGCTCGGTGGCGCCCTACATCCACAAATTCCGCAACCAGACCTTTGTGGTGGGCGTGTGTGGCGAGGCCATCGCCGCCGGCAAGCTGCCCAACCTGGCACAAGACCTGGCGCTGATCCAGAGCATGGGCGTGAAGATCGTGCTGGTGCACGGTTTCCGCCCTCAGGTCAACGAACAACTGCACGCCAAGGGCCACGAGGCCAAGTACTCACACGGCATACGCATCACCGACCCCGTCGCGCTGGACTGCGCGCAGGAAGCCGCCGGCCAGCTGCGCTACGAGATCGAGGCAGCCTTCAGCCAGGGCCTGCCCAACACCCCCATGGCGGGCGCCACGGTGCGGGTGATTTCGGGCAACTTCATCACCGCCCGGCCGGTGGGCATTGTGGACGGCGTGGACTTCCAGCACTCGGGCCTGGTGCGCAAGGTCGATGTGGCCGGCATCAGCCGCACGCTGGACATGGGCGCCATGGTGCTGCTGTCGCCCTTCGGTTTTTCGCCCACGGGCGAGGCCTTCAACCTCACCATGGAAGAGGTGGCAACGTCCGTGGCCACCGCGCTGCAGGCCGACAAGCTCATCTTCATCACCGAGGTGCCGGGCATTCGCTTGCGCCCCGACGAACCCGAGAGCGACGACAACCCCATCGACACCGAGCTGCCGCTGGCCCAGGCCGAGCTGATCCTGAAAAACGCACCACCGGGCCAGAAACCCACCGACACCGATTTCTACCTGCAGCACTGCGTGCGCGCCTGCAAGGCCGGCGTGGAACGCAGCCACATCATCCCGTTTGCGGTCGATGGCTCGCTGCTGCTGGAGGTGTATGTGCACGACGGCATCGGCACGATGGTCGTGGACGAAAAACTGGAGAGCCTGCGCGAGGCCACGCCCGACGATGTGGGCGGCATCCTGCAGCTGATCGAGCCCTTCGAGAAAGACGGCACCCTGGTCAAGCGCGACCGCACCGAGATCGAACGCGACATTGGCCACTACACCATCATCGAACACGATGGCGTGATCTTTGCCTGCGCCGCGCTCTACCCCTACCCCGAAGCCAGGACCGCCGAAATGGCCGCGCTCACCGTGTCGCCGCAAAGCCAGGGCCAGGGCGACGGCGAAAAAATCCTCAAGCGCATCGAACAACGCGCCCGCGCCATGGGCCTGGACAGCATCTTTGTGCTGACCACGCGCACCATGCACTGGTTCATCAAGCGCGGCTTTGCGCAGGTCGACCCGGACTGGCTGCCCGACGCCCGCAAGCGCAAGTACAACTGGGACCGCAGGAGCCAGGTGCTGGTCAAAAAACTGTGACCGGCTGATGCACCGGCACGCACCGGCTTGATGTGCATCAAGACGGCGGCCGGGGGCTGCTTTGATACTGTGACATTCACATGCCAAGGGGATGACAAGGCCATGACCGACCGCACAGCCGCCAGCCGCAACAGCAACACAGCCTCCGCAAGCAGTCCGCCCGCCAACCGGCGTCCTGCCCGGCCTCGCCGCTCGTCAGCAGGCGACGTTGTGCCGGGTAGCGCACCCCAGGCCCTCGCCCGCGCCACGGTGAACGATGTGGTGGATGCCCGCCAGCAAGCACAACTGGCCGCTGCGCGCGACGTAATGGCCCGCGCCACCGACCACCAGCAGCAAGCGCGCGACCTGCGCACCCTGCTCGAAGGCGCCTCGCCCGACGACGCCCGCGCGCTGCGAAAGCTGCTGCGAGAAGACATGCTCAACACCCGGCGCACCGCCGAGGAAGTCGATCCGGACGACATCCTCGCATCCGACTGGCGCAGGGGCGGCTACCCCTACAAACACCTGCTGTCGCGCAAGACCTACGAGGCGCAAAAATACCAGTTGCAGGTGGAGCTGCTCAAGCTGCAGGCCTGGGTGAAGGAAACCGGCCAGCGGGTGGTCATCCTGTTCGAAGGGCGCGACGCGGCCGGCAAGGGCGGCGCCATCAAGCGCTTCATGGAGCACCTCAACCCACGCGGTGCGCGGGTGGTGGCGTTGGAAAAACCCACCGAGGTGGAGCGCGGCCAGTGGTACTTCCAGCGCTACGTGCAGCACCTGCCCACCGCAGGCGAGATCGTGCTGTTCGACCGCAGCTGGTACAACCGCGCCGGTGTGGAGCGGGTGATGGGCTTCTGCCAGCCCGACGAATACCAGGAGTTCATGCGCCAGGCACCGCAGTTTGAACGCCAACTGGTGCGCAGCGGCGTGTTCCTCATCAAGTTCTGGTTCTCGGTCAGCCGCGATGAGCAGCGCCGTCGCTTCAAGGAGCGCAAGACGCACCCGCTCAAGCAATGGAAGCTCAGTCCCATCGACATGGCCTCGCTGGACAAGTGGGACGACTACACCGAGGCCAAGGAAGCCATGTTTTTCGAAACCGACACCGCCGACGCGCCATGGACGGTGATCAAAAGCGACTGCAAAAAGCGCGCACGCCTCAACGCCATGCGCTACGTTCTGCACAAGCTGCCGTACACCAACAAAGACACCGAGCGCATCGGCACGCTCGACACCCTGATCGTGGGCCGCGCCCATGTGGTGTACGAGCGCGGCGAGCACCCGGGCAACGCCATCCTCTGAACCGCAAGCGTCAGGCGATCTTGTCGGTCGCCTGCAGCGGCAGGTGGCGGGCAAACTGCTCGGCCAAAAACGACTCGCCACGCTCCAGCACAAAGTAGCGAAACGCCTCGGCCGCTGGTGACAGCAGCTTGGACAGCGTGTGCACCACGTTCCAGCCACGCACCACCGGCGCGCCTTCCACGTCCAGCACGGCAATCAGTCCGTGGTCCAGCTCAAGACCGAGGGTGTGCAGGGAGACGAAGCTGATGCCGAGATCGGCCATCACCACCTGCTTGATGCTGGCGTTGCTGCGCATCTCCATCACCACGCGGGGCTCGACACGAGCGTCGCGCAAAAAACTCTCCAACGCCGCGCGGGTGCCTGAACCAGGCTCGCGCATCACAAAGCCGTAGGGGCGCAACGCGTGGGGCGAGATGTCGCGCTCGCGCGCCAGCGGGTGCGTGACGGCCGACACGAACACGTGCGGGTGGGCCGCAAACGGCTCGGCGCGGGTGGCCAGCTCTTTGGGCGGGCGGCCCATGATGGCGATGTCCACCTCGTTGGCCTGCAGCATGGCCACCAATTGCTCGCGGTTGCCCACCACCAGCTTGAGTTCCACCCCGCCATGCTCCCGTTTGAACTCGGCCAGCAACTGGGGCAAAAAGTACTTGGCGGTGCTGACCATGCCGATGGTCAGCGTGCCCACCTCCAGTTTCTGCAGTCGCAGCGCGGTGTCTTCGGCGTCCTTCAGCGTGGCGAGGATTTTGCGGGCGTGCACCAGCATGTATTCGCCCACGGTGGTGAGGGCCACACGCCGGCCCTCGCGCTGAAACAGCGGCAGGCCCACGTGCGATTCGAGTTCTTTGACCTGCATGGTCACGGCCGGCGGCGTGAGGTGCAGCGCCTCGGCGGCACGGGCAAAACTGAGGTGGCGGGCCACCTCGGTGAACACCCGGAGTTGGCGGAAGGTGGCGTTCTTCATTCAGTCGAACCTTAATCAAAATCAAACTATTTCTGAATTTACCTTATTTAAGTGGATTCTTATAGTTCATCCATCGCACCACCACCTGGAGACATGGATGACCCAAATCACCGACGCCAAAAAACGCTACAGCGCAGGCGTGCTGAAGTACAAGCAGATGGGCTACTGGATGCCCGACTACGTGCCCAAGGAGACCGACACACTGTGTCTGTTCCGCATCACGCCACAAGACGGCGTGGACCCTGAGGAAGCCGCTGCCGCCGTGGCCGGTGAATCCTCCACCGCCACCTGGACCGTGGTGTGGACCGACCGCCTGACCGCCTGCGACAGCTACCGCGCCAAGGCCTACAAGTGCGAGCCGGTGCCGGGCCGACCGGGCGAGTTTTTTGCTTGGGTCGCCTACGACCTGATCCTGTTCGAAGAAGGCTCCATTGCCAACATGACAGCCAGCCTGATCGGCAACGTCTTCAGCTTCAAGCCGCTCAAGGCCGCCCGCCTGGAGGACATCCGCATCCCGGTCGCGTACGTCAAAACCTTCAAGGGTCCACCCACCGGCCTGGTGGTCGAGCGCGAGCGCCTGGACAAGTTTGGCCGCCCGCTGCTGGGCGCCACCACCAAGCCCAAGCTGGGCCTGAGTGGCCGCAACTACGGCCGCGTGATTTACGAAGGCCTCAAGGGTGGCCTCGATTTCATGAAGGACGACGAGAACATCAACTCGCAGCCCTTCATGCACTGGCGCGACCGTTTCTTGTACGTGATGGACGCCGTCAACAAGGCCCAGGCGCAGACCGGTGAGGTCAAGGGCAGCTACCTCAACATCACCGCCGGCACCATGGAGGCGATGTACGAGCGCGCCGAACTGGCCAAGGAGCTGGGCAGCGTGGTGGTGATGGTCGATCTGGTGATCGGCTGGACCGCCATCCAGAGCATGGCCGAGTGGTGCCGCAAGAACGACATGGTGATGCACATGCACCGCGCCGGCCACGGCACCTACACCCGGCAGAAGAACCATGGCGTGAGCTTCCGCGTGATTGCCAAGTGGCTGCGCCTGGCCGGCTGCGACCACCTGCACACCGGCACCGCCGTGGGCAAGCTCGAAGGCGACCCGCTGACCGTGCAGGGCTACTACAACGTCTGCCGCGACAGCTACACCAAGACCGACCTGCCGCGTGGCCTGTTCTTCGACATGGACTGGGCCGACACCAAGAAGGTCATGCCCGTGGCCTCGGGCGGCATCCACGCCGGCCAGATGCACCAGTTGATCGACCTGTTCGGCGACGACGTGATCCTGCAATTTGGCGGCGGCACCATCGGCCACCCACAAGGCATTCAGGCCGGCGCCGTGGCCAACCGCGTGGCGCTGGAGTGCATGGTCAAGGCCCGCAACGAGGGCAAAGACATCCTGCAGGAAGGCCCCGAGATTCTGAAGAAGGCGGCCCAGACCTGTGGCCCGCTGAAAGCCGCGCTCGACACCTGGGGCGACATCAGCTTCAACTACCAGAGCACCGACAGCAGCGACTACGCCGTGACCCCAGCCCTTGCCTGAACACTTTGGAGCACACCAACATGATGACCAACCCCACCGGCCGCATCACCCAGGGCCAGTTCAGCTTCCTGCCCGAGCTCACCGACGCAGAGATCACTCTGCAGATCGAATACGGCCTGGCCAAAGGCTACGCCTGGAGCGTGGAATACACCGACGACCCACACCCCCGCAACACCTACTGGGAAATGTTTGGCATGCCCATGTTCGACCTGAAAGACGCCGCTGGTGTGCTGATGGAAGTGAACGACTGCCGCAAGGCCTTTCCCAGCCACTACATCCGCCTGATGGCGTTTGACTCCACCCGTGGGGTCGAGTCCATCGTGATGAGCTTCATCGTCAACCGGCCGACCAACGAGCCCGGATTCACGCTGGAGCGTCAGGAAATCGGCGGGCGCAGCATGCGTTACACCACGCGCGGCTACGGTGCCGACAAGCCCGAAACACAACGGTATTGACCCCTGCAGAGGCCCGCCATGTACGCCATCCCCGGACAGACACCCGCCCCGGCCGCAGCTGCGCCCGCGCCAGAGGCCGCGGCAGTCGCGCCACGCTCGGTGGCCCAGGTGCTGAGTGACTCCAACGTGCTGGCGGTGCTCGATGAACTTGAGCGCGATCTGGTGGGCCTGGCGCCGGTGAAGGCACGCATACGTGACATCGCCGCCCTGCTCGTCATCGACAAGCTGCGGCTCGGCATGGGCCTGGCCAGCCAGGCGCCCAGCCTGCACATGTGCTTCACCGGCAACCCGGGCACCGGCAAAACCACGGTGGCCCTGCGCATGGCCGACATCCTGCACCGCCTGGGCTATGTGCGCAAAGGCCATGTGGTCAGCGTCACGCGCGATGACCTCGTGGGCCAGTACATCGGCCACACCGCACCCAAAACCAAGGAAGTGCTCAAGAAGGCCATGGGCGGCGTGTTGTTCATCGACGAGGCCTACTACCTCTACAAACCCGAGAACGAGCGCGACTACGGGCAAGAAGCCATCGAAATCCTGCTGCAGGTGATGGAGAACCAGCGCGACGACCTGGTGGTCATCCTCGCGGGCTACAAGGACCGCATGGACACCTTTTTCCAGTCCAACCCCGGCATGAGCTCGCGCATCGCCCACCACATCGACTTTCCCGACTACGCGCCGCACGAGCTGACCCAGATCGCCGACCGCATGCTGGCTGCGCAGAACTACCGGCTGACACCCGACGCCCAACAGGCCTTCGAGCGCTACCTGGCGCTGCGGGTGCAACAGCCCCACTTTGCCAACGGGCGCAGCGTGCGCAACGCCCTCGACCGCGCCCGCCTGCGCCAGGCCAGCCGCCTGTTTGCCGACGCCCAGCGCGTGCTCAACAGCGACGACCTCTGCACACTTGAGGCGTCCGACATCCTGGCCAGCCGCGTGTTCAACCAGGGAGCCGCCGCATGACGCTTCAAGCCCTGATTTTCGATGTGGACGGCACCCTGGCCGACACCGAAGCCGCCCACCTGGCCGCCTTCAACCACGCCTTCGCCGAAGAAGGGCTGGACTGGCGCTGGGACACCGCCCTCTACACCGATCTGCTGGCGATCTCTGGCGGCAAGGAGCGCATGCTGCATTTTTGGCAACGCACGCGCGGCGACATCGTGGACATCGGCGGTGCCGGGGTGCGCGACACCATCGACCGCCTGCACGCCCTCAAGACCGCCGCCTACGAGGCCATGGTGCAAAACGGTGCGGTGGAACTGCGCCCTGGCGTCTTGCGCCTGATGAGCGAAGCGCTGGCACAAGGCCTGCGCCTGGCCATTGCCACCACCACCTCGCCGGTCAACATCGCCGCTTTGCTGCGCCGAGCGATAGGCCCCGACTGGCGCACCCACTTTGCCGCCATCGGCGACGCGTCCACCGCACCCCTCAAAAAACCGCACCCGCAGGTCTACCAACAGATGCTGACCGCGCTGCAACTGCCGGCCGACGCCTGCCTGGCCTTTGAGGACTCCAGCAACGGCCTGCGTGCGGCCACCGCTGCGGGCATCGCCACCGTGGTCACGCCCAACAGCTTCACAGCGCACCACGATTTTTCGGGTGCGCTTCGTGTGGTGCCCGATCTGCAGCAGGTGCATTTGGCGCAACTGCGCTTGTGGCATCGGGCGCCGGTCGCCCACTGACACGCATTCTTCAAAACCGCGAGGCCACCATGCCACTCAGCCAACGTTTCACCCTCACACAGTACCTGATCGAACAACGCCGCCGCTTCCCCGACGCCAGCGGCGATTTCAACGCCCTCATCCTGGACGTGGCCCTGGCCTGCAAGGCCATCGCACGCACCGTGGCCTTTGGCGAACTCGGCGGCGTCACCGGCAACCACGAGGTCGAGGGCGGCGCCAGCATCAACGTGCAGGGCGAAACCCAGAAAAAACTCGATGTGTTGAGCAACCAGGTGTTCATCCAGATGAACGAATGGGGCGGGCACCTGGCCGGCATGGCGTCCGAGGAGATGGGCGCGCCCTACCAGATACCCACCAGCTACCCGCGCGGCAAATACCTGTTGGTGTTCGACCCACTGGACGGCAGCAGCAACATCGACGTCAACGTGTCCGTCGGCAGCATCTTCTCCGTCCTGCGCGCACCGGCCGACGCCATCGCCAGCGGACGCGACCTGACCGAAGCCGACTTCCTTCAGCCCGGCGCCACCCAGGTGGCGGCCGGCTACGCGCTCTACGGCCCCACCACCATGTTCATCCTCAGCGTGGGCAATGGCGTGGCCGGCTTCACGCTCGACCCCAACCTGGGTGAATTCCGCCTCACCCACCCCGACATCCGCGTGCCCGAGCAGACACAGGAATTCGCCATCAACGCCTCCAACAGCCGCTTCTGGGAGCCGCCGGTCAAGCGATATGTGGACGAGTGCCTGGCCGGCAGAACCGGCCCGCGAGGCAAGGACTTCAACATGCGCTGGATCGCCAGCATGGTGGCCGAGGCGCACCGCATCCTCATGCGGGGTGGCGTGTTCCTGTACCCGCGCGACACCAAGGACCCAAGCAAGCCCGGTCGCCTGCGTCTGCTCTACGAGGCCAACCCCATCGGCTTCATCATGGAACAGGCCGGTGGCCGCGCCAGCACCGGCCGCCAGCCCGTGCTGGGCGTGCGCCCCAGCGAACTGCACCAGCGCATCGGCCTGGTGTTCGGCTCGCGCGAGGAGGTCGAACGCATCGAGCGCTACCACCACGAGCCCGCGCCCCGCGCGTCCGAAACCCCGTTGTTCGCCGAACGCAGCCTGTTCAGAGCCTGAAAGCCCACCATGTCCGAACGCCACCCCATCATCTCCATCACCGGCTCCAGCGGTGCGGGCACGTCCACCGTGACGCGCACCTTTGCCAACATCTTCCGGCGCGAAAACGTCAAGGCCGCGGTCATTGAGGGCGACAGCTTCCACCGCTACGACCGCAAGGAAATGAAAGCCCGCCAGGCCGAAGCCGAGAGCACCGGCAACAAGAACTTCAGCCACTTCGGGCCCGACAACAACCTGTTTGGCGAGTTGGAGAACCTGTTTCGCACCTATGGCGAAAGTGGCCAGGGCCAATCGCGCAAGTACCTGCACAACGACGAAGAAGCAGCGCCCCACCAGCAGCCGGCCGGCACCTTCACCGCCTGGGAGCCGCTGCCCGCCGACACAGACATGCTGTTCTACGAAGGCCTGCACGGCGCGGTGGTCACCCCCGAACACAACATCGCGCGGCATGCCGACCTGCTGATCGGCGTGGTGCCGGTCATCAACCTGGAGTGGATACAGAAGCTCTGGCGCGACAAACACCAGCGCGGCTACAGCACCGAGGCGGTGACCGACACCATCCTGCGCCGCATGCCCGACTACGTGAACTACATCGTGCCGCAGTTCGCGCACACGCACGTCAACTTCCAGCGGGTGCCCATGGTGGACACCTCCAACCCCTTCATCTCGCGCGACATCCCCAGCGCGGACGAGAGCCTGGTGGTGATCCGTTTTGCCCAACCCAAGGGCATCGACTTCCAGTACCTGCTGAGCATGATCCACGACTCCTGGATGAGCCGCGCCAACACCATCGTGGTGCCCGGCGGCAAGATGGAACTGGCCATGCAGCTCATCTTCACGCCCTTCATCTGGCGGATGATGGAACGCAAAAAACGTGCGCTGGGCGCGCTGTGAAAGGGCACACAACCATGACACAGCCCTCCCCCGCCCTGGCCCGCCGCATGGCCAACGCCATCCGCATGCTCGCTGTCGATGCGGTTGAAACCGCCAACTCAGGCCACCCCGGCGCCCCCATGGGCATGGCCGACATCGCCGAGGTGCTCTGGAACCGCCACCTCAAACACAACCCGGCCGACCCACACTGGCCCGATCGCGACCGCTTTGTGCTGAGCAACGGCCACGGCTCCATGCTGATCTACGCCCTGCTGCACCTCACCGGCTACGACCTGCCCATGAGCGAGCTCAAGGCCTTCCGCCAGCTGCACAGCCAAACCCCTGGCCACCCCGAAGTGGGCATCACCCCTGGTGTCGAAACCACCACCGGCCCGCTGGGCCAAGGCCTGGCCAACGCCGTGGGCATGGCACTGGCCGAGAAGCAACTGGCCGCCGAATTCAACCGCCCCGGCCACACCGTGGTGGACCACCACACCTACGTCTTCCTGGGCGACGGCTGCCTGATGGAGGGCATCAGCCACGAGGCCTGCTCGCTGGCCGGCACGCTGCGCCTGTCGCGCCTGATCGCCTTCTACGACGACAACGGCATCTCCATCGACGGTCATGTGGATGGCTGGTTCACCGACAACACGCCGCAGCGTTTTGCCGCCTACGGTTGGAACGTGATCGCGCCGGTGGACGGGCACGACCCCGTCGCCATCAACGCCGCCATCCAGTCCGCCAAGGCGCAGGCCATCAGCACCGAGGGCCGCCCCACCCTCATCTGCTGCAAAACCGTGATCGGCCAGGGCTCGCCCCACAAGGCGGGCACCCACGACGTGCACGGCGCCGCGCTGGGCAAAGCCGAAGTGGCGGCCACACGCGCGGCCCTGGGTTGGGAGGCGGCGCCTTTTGAGGTGCCCGCCGACATCGCCCAGGCATGGGACGCCCGCACGCGCGGCGCCACAACACAGGCCGTGTGGGAAGCCCGTTTGACCGCCTACCGCGCCGCCCACCCGGCGCTCGCCGCCGAGTTCGAGCGCCGCATGGCGGGTGAACTGCCCTGCGCCTACCACCCGGGCGCAGCCGCTGCGTTCGACAGCATCGCCGGCCAGCCGGACGCGGTGGCCACACGCAAGGCCAGCCAGAACGCGCTGAGCGCACTCGCCCCGCTGCTGCCCGAGCTGTTCGGCGGCAGCGCCGACCTCACCGGCTCCAACCTCACCAACTTCAAAGGCTGCGTGCTGGCCGGGCGCGACCAACCCGGCAACCACCTCAGCTACGGCGTGCGCGAATTCGGCATGGCCGCCATCATGAACGGCGTGGCCCTGCACGGCGGTTTCATCCCCTACGGCGGCACCTTCCTCACCTTCAGCGACTACAGCCGCAACGCCATCCGCATGGCCGCGCTCATGAAGCTGCGTGTGGTCCATGTGTTCACCCACGACAGCATTGGCCTGGGCGAGGACGGCCCCACCCACCAAAGTGTGGAACACGTGCCCAGCCTGCGCCTCATCCCCGGGCTGGACGTGTGGCGCCCGGCCGACGGGCTGGAGACCGCCGTGGCCTGGGCCAGCGCCATCGAGCGCGAAGACGGCCCCAGCGCGCTGTGCCTGTCGCGCCAGAACCTGCCGCAAGTGGTGAGCGATGCACAACGCGCGCCCTGCATTCGGCGCGGCGGCTATGTGTTGTCCGACATGGAAGGCGCGCAAGCGGTGCTGATCGGCACCGGGTCCGAAACCCACCTGGCGCTGGCCGCACAGGCAGAACTGGCCAGCCACGGCATCGCCACACGGGTGGTGTCCATGCCGTGCACCAACGCCTTCGACCGCCAGGACCTGGCCTACCAGAACAACGTGCTGCCGCCGCACCTGCCGGCCGTGGCGGTGGAGGCCGCCCACCCCGACTTCTGGCGCAAGTACGTGGGCCGCAGCGGCGCGGCGATCGGCATCGCCAGCTTTGGCGAATCGGCCCCGGCCAAGGTGCTCTATCAGCACTTCGGCATCACGTCTGAGGCCATCGCGGCGGCGGTGCGGCAACGCGTGCCACAACGCCGGGCCGAAGCCGCCCTGGCCTGAGGAACACACCATGCACACCCCCTTCGACCTCGTGTTGTTCGACCTCGACGGCACCCTGGTGGAAACCGCACCCGAAATCTGCGACGCGGTCAACGACACGCTGCGCCGCTTTGATCTGCCCGGGGCCACGCTGGCCCAGGTGGCGGCCTGGATAGGCCACGGCACCCGCGAGCTGCTGATACAGGCCCTGGCCCAGGCCAGCGGCACCGATGTGGCCACCGTGCGCGCCAGTGGTACCCTGCCCTTGATCGCCGCCGAATTTGACCGCCACTACGCGGCACGCTGTGGCACCCGCAGCCAGCCCTACCCACATGTGGTGGACACCCTGCACACCCTGCGCGCCCAGGGCGTGAAGCTGGCCGTGGTGACCAACAAGGAAGGTGTCTACACGCGCCGCGTGCTCGATGCGCACAGCCTGACACCGCTGTTCGACCGTGTGGTTTCTGGCGACAGCCTGCCCACCAAAAAGCCCGACCCGGCCGGTGCCCAACGGTGCATGGCCGAGCTGGGCGTGCCCGCCGATCGCACGCTGTTCGTCGGCGATTCCTCCATCGACGCCGCCACCGCCCGCAACGCCGGTGTAAGGGTTTGGCTGCTGCCCTATGGCTACAACATGGGCAAACCCGTGAGCGCCTGCGGACCCGACCGCGTGATCGCCGACCTGCGTGCCCTGCTGTCCCCCACACCCCTTCCTGTCTGACCTTTCCTTTCCCTTCCCTCCACACCATGAGCATTCGAGTAGGTATCAACGGCTTCGGCCGCATCGGCCGCAACGTGTTGCGCAGCGCCATCCAGAATTTCTCGGACATCGAGATCGTGGCCATCAACGACCTGCTGGAGCCCGACTACCTGGCCTACATGCTGCAGTACGACAGCGTGCACGGCCGCTTCAAGGGCACGGTTGCCGTTGAAGGCAACACCCTGATCGTCAACGGCAAGAAGATCCGCCTGACGCAAGAGCGTGATCCCGCCAACCTCAAGTGGAACGAGGTCGGTGCCGACGTCGTCATCGAGTCCACCGGCCTGTTCCTGGACAAGGTCACTGCCCAGAAGCACCTGGACGCCGGCGCCAGGAAGGTCATCCTCTCGGCCCCCTCCAAGGACGACACCCCCATGTTCGTGTTCGGCGTGAACCACGACACCTACAAAGGCGAAGCCATCGTCTCCAACGCTTCGTGCACCACCAACTGCCTGGCCCCGCTGGCCAAGGTGCTGCACGACAAGTGGGGCATCAAGCGTGGCCTGATGACCACCGTGCACGCCGCCACCGCCACCCAAAAAACCGTGGACGGCCCCAGCAACAAAGACTGGCGCGGTGGCCGCGGCATTCTGGAAAACATCATTCCTTCGAGCACGGGCGCTGCCAAGGCCGTGGGCGTGGTGATTCCTTCGCTCAACAAGAAGCTGACCGGCATGAGCTTCCGCGTACCCACCTCCGACGTGTCGGTGGTGGATCTGACCGTGGAGCTGGAGAAGTCGGCCACTTACGACGAGATCAAGGCCGAGATGAAGGCGCAGAGCGAAGGCGCTTTGAAGGGCGTGCTGGGCTACACCGAAGACAAGGTGGTGGCCACCGATTTCCGTGGCGACACCCGCACTTCCATCTTCGACGCCGACGCTGGCATCGCACTGGACGGCACGTTTGTGAAGCTGGTGAGCTGGTACGACAACGAGTGGGGCTACTCCAACAAGTGCCTGGAGATGGTGCGTGTGGTCGGAGACCGGCCATGACACAGGCCCTGCGCTTCACCGATGTCGTCAAAAGCGGCTTTGCCGAGGGCAAGCGCGTCTTCATCCGCGCCGACCTCAATGTGCCCCAAGACGACAGCGGCGCCATCACCGAGGACACCCGCATCCGCGCCAGCG